>JAXGTM010000001.1:0-39113 GCA_040774925.1 Atribacterota bacterium
AATAATGAGTTATCAAAACCAGAAGTAATATCAAACCATGAACAATTTCAAAAATTGGCAAAAAGACACAGTGAGATTGCAAGAACTGCTCAACTATATATTGAATATAAGAAAATCGAGCAAGATATTCTTGAGAACGAACAATTAATTAAAAATGAAAAAGACCATGAATTGAATGAATTAATAAGAGAAGAATTAACAGAATTACACGAGAAACTGGAAAATACAAGAAATACTCTTTATGAAATGATGAATCCAGAAGATCCGCTAAACAAAAAAAATATTATTGTAGAGATAAGGGCTGGCGCTGGCGGTGATGAGGCAGCACTTTTTGTAAGTGATTTATTTAGGATGTATTCTCGTTTTGCAGAAAGGAATCGCTGGAAAGTTGAAATTATGAATTCAAACCCCACTGGAATTGGTGGTTTCAAAGAGATAAGTTTTGGTATTACAGGAAAGAACGTGTTTGGTTCATTGAAACAGGAAAGTGGTGTACATAGAGTACAGAGAATTCCGGTGACAGAGGCAGGGGGAAGAATTCATACCTCTACAGTTACTGTAGCAATCTTGCCCGAGGCAGAAGAGATTGACATAGAAATTAATCCTAATGATATAAAAATTGACCGATTTCGTTCTACCGGTCCAGGTGGGCAAAGTGTCAATACGACCGATTCTGCAGTAAGAATAACTCATTTGCCTACAGGTATAGTAGTAACCTGTCAGGATGAAAAATCTCAGCATAAAAATAAAGACAAAGCTCTAAAGATTCTTAGAGCTCGGCTTTTAGATCGCCTGCATCAGGAGCAAGATGAAGAAATAGGACAGCAGAGGAAAAAACAAGTAGGTACAGGCGACCGAAGTGAACGTATTAGGACCTATAATTTTCCTCAAAACAGAGTTACAGACCACCGTATTAACGCAAATTTTCACAATTTAGAAGATATCCTGGATGGAAATTTATTTGAAATAATCAATCAGTTTAAAGAAAGAGTTTAAATGGCTGCTTCTTTATCTGAAAAATATTTAGAAGATAATAATATACAGAGCATCGGAATATTGCTTGATATCGGGAAGAATATTTTAAAAGAGATTGGTAATAACAGAGCTGAGGATGAAGCACTCCTCCTTATGAGTTACCTGCTAAATAAGTCTAAAAGTGAAATATTTTTAAATAGAACTGAAGCAATCCCTCCGGAAAAGAGCAAAAAATATATACGGTGGTTAAAAAAAAGAAAAAAAGGTGTGCCCATACAGCATATTACCGGATATCAGAATTTCATGGGGTTAGAATTTGCCGTCTCAAAAAATGTTTTTATACCAAGATTAGACACTGAAATTCTTGTTGAAGAAATTATTAGGATAATAGAGAATATTACTGAAGCAAAATGTTTACATTTAATGGACCTGGGAACTGGTAGTGGAATAATACCAATTTCCATTTGTCATTATTTTAGAAATGAGAGTATAAATATAGATTTTTATGCAGTCGATATTTCTGTCGATGCAATCAAACTGGCAAAAAAAAATGCCAGACTTTTTAATTGCTGGAACAGAGTAAATTTTTATCATGGAAATCTCTTTCAGCCTTTTTCAGAAGAAAAATATATGAATTACTTTGATGGAATTATTTCTAATCCACCATATATTAGTAGAAAAGAGTGGAAAAATCTCTCTGATGAGGTTCGTCTATTTGATCCTCCGGATGCCTTGTTGGGAGGAGAAAACGGAATCGATTTTTATCACATTATTGTTAAAAAATCTTCAGAATTTTTAAAACCGGGAGGATTTTTAGCTTTAGAAATTGGTAATGTGCAGAAAAAAAGTGTTTGCAATATCATAAATAATAGTGGCGATTTTCAGGAAGAAATTCTCACATTTCGTGATTATCATCAGAATGATCGGGTGATAATTGCATATAAAAAAAAGGTAAGAATTAGATAGAGGGGTAGAATTGGAAAAGAAAAAAATCCTTTTTGTTTGTACTGGAAATACCTGTCGTAGTGTGATGGCAAAGGCATTATTTCAAAAAATGGTTGGTGAGATAACCCCTGAATTAAGATACTATGCTGATTCTGCTGGCATTGCAGCTGAAGTTGGTGCGTCAGCCAGTAAAGAGGCAATTTCCTGCATGGCTGAACTGGATATTGATATAATGGAGCATCGAGCTAAAATCGTTGATAGCAATCTTCTCGAAGAATCTTCTCTTATTTTAACTATGACAAAAGGGCAGATGAACCACTTGATAGAAAAAAATCCCTTAATAAAAAATAAAACCTTTCTTTTTAAACCTTTCTGTCATCAAAAAATATATATGATAAATGGAGAGATAGAAGATCCTTTCGGAAGAGGTCTTATTTTTTATCAGAAATTATGTATAGATTTAAAGAAAGATATTAAAAAATTAATTTCCCATTTGAGAAAGGGTTAAAATTATGGAAAAAGTTAACAAAATAGCTATTGCCAGTGATCATGGAGGGTATGAGCTCAAAAATCATATCATTGATTTTTTAAAGCAATCACTCTATATCTATAAAGATTTTGGATGTTATGATCTTAAATCAGTTGATTACCCGGACTATGCTCAGAAGGTTAGTAAAGCTATTATTAGCAATGACTATCAATCAGGTATTCTTGTCTGCGGAACTGGTATAGGAATGTCTATAGCAGCAAATAAAATTAAAGGCATAAGGGCTGCTCTATGTCATGACACTTTTTCTGCACGAATGGCAAAAGAACATAATAAATCGAATATTCTCACTCTCGGTGAAAGGGTGATTGGCAAAGGTCTGGCTATTGAGATTGTGAAGATATGGTTAATGGCTGAATTCAGTCAGGAAAGTCGTCACATCGTAAGATTGCAAAAAATAGAGGACCTATACGATAAATAGTTAACCTATCTGGTTGAAAATGTTATACCATATTCGATAGAACTGAACATAAAGTCATTATTTTTTGTAATAAATATTAGTAGATAGGAAGGATAAATTATGGATGGAGTAATAATACCTGACCACCCCCTGATCCAACACAAACTTACCCTTCTTAGAGATAAGAATACTGCTAGGAAAGATTTCAGGGAGATAATGGAAGAACTATCAATTTTAATGGCTTACGAAGTTACCAGAGATATGACTTTAAAAGAAGTTAAGATTGAAACTCCTGTTTCAATGTCAACAGGAAAAAAAATATTTGGGGAAGAAGTAGTTATTATTGCAATTTTGAGGGCAGGCCTCGGCATGGTAAGCGGATTATTACGACTATTGCCTCTCGCCAGGGTAGGTCATATAGGCATCTATCGTGAACCGGATACTTTAAATCCAATCTATTATTACAAAAAATTACCTGTTGATATTAAAGGAAAAGATGTGATTATAGTTGATCCTATGCTGGCAACTGGCGGAACTGCTGTTGCAGCGATAGAATTTATCAAGAATATTTCTGAAGCAAAGATAAAATTTGTATGTCTGTTTGCTGCTCCAGAAGGTATTAAAAAAATTAAAAATAATTTTAATGACATAACAATTTACACCGCAACTATTGACCATGGATTGAACAGTAACGCATATATTGTTCCAGGTTTAGGTGATGCTGGTGACCGACTCTTTGGGACTGAGTAGAAATCAGAAATACGTGTCAATTATTAAAAAAGAATATTTTAGTTAATATAAATATAAGAAACTTATTAAAAAGAGATTCACCTTCAGTAATTTAATGAAGGTGAAAGTTTTTAATTTCTGATACAGGTAAATAATAAAACTGAGTTAAAAGTTAGGGAGGAATTATGTCCAGACCATCCTGGAATGAATACTTTATGCAGATTGCAGTACTGGTTTCAGAAAGATCTACTTGCCTGAGGAGGAAGGTAGGGGCAATAATAGTAAAAGACAAGAGAATTCTGACGACCGGATATAATGGCGTTCCCCGTAATCTGTCTCATTGCGCAGAAGTGGGGTGTTTGCGTGATAAGATGGGGATTCTTCCAGGAAAAAATCAGGAACTTTGTCGTGGTTTACATGCAGAGCAAAATGCCATTATTCAGGCAGCTTTGCATGGCATAAGTATAGACAATAGCATCCTTTATTGTACAGAACAGCCATGCATTACCTGTGCAAAGATGCTCATTAACGCTGGTATTAGTAAAGTATTTTACCTTAACAGCTACCCTGATGAATTAGCCAGAGAAATATTACAAGAAGCGGGAATCGAAGAGAATTTATTATGAAGAAAATCCCTGATAAAAAAATAAAGATTGCTTTTATCTTCGGGACAAGACCCGAATCAATTAAGATGTATCCTGTCATTAAAGAGGCACAAAAATACCCTGATTTTATAGAACTGTACACTATTTTGACTGCCCAGCACAGGGAGATGTTAGATCAAATGATTGACCTTTTTCAGATTAGGCCTAATGTAGATTTGAATATTATGAATCATGGGCAATCACTGACCAGCTTAAATTCAACTACTATACTTAAATTGGAAGAAGTTTTTAAGGAAATCAAGCCAGATTTAGTTTTGGTGCAAGGCGATACTACCACCACATTTTCTGGTGCCCTGGCAGCTTTTTATCAGAAAATAAAAATAGGACATATTGAAGCAGGATTGAGAACTAATAAAAAATACTACCCATTCCCGGAAGAGATTAATAGACGATTAACAACAGTGCTTGCTGATTATCACTTTACACCTACTGTACTTGCTAGCAGGATGCTTTTAGATGAAGGAATTTTAAAAGAAAATATAGTTGTTACTGGAAATACGGTAATAGATGCCTTAATGCTTATGCAGGAAGAAAAATTCAGATTTAACGATTCAAGAATTAATCAATTTATCGAACAGAATAGACGTGTCTTGTTAGTTACAACACATAGACGGGAAAATTGGGGTGAACCGCTCTCAGAAATATGTCAGGCACTTACAAAAATAGTAGAAAAACACAAAGATGTTGTTATATTTTTTCCAATTCATAAAAATCCAATTGTTAGAGAGATAGTATATAAATATCTTAAAAACAGAGAAAACATTGTCCTATTAGAGCCTTTGGATTATCGTGAAATGGCAAATTTAATGGCACTCTCAACTGTAATTTTAACTGATTCCGGAGGAATACAGGAAGAAGCTCCTTCTCTAGGAAAACCGGTACTGATTTTAAGAGAAGAGACAGAAAGACCCGAAATACTCAATATCGGTGCGGCAAAGTTGGTTGGTACTAATAAGGATGTCATTTGTAGTGAAATTGATTTGTTGTTGGGAGATAAGAATTATTATGAAAATATGGTAGCTCAAAAATCACCTTATGGTGATGGCCTCGCTTCAAAGAGAATTATTCAATATATTCTGTATAAATGGCATTATTTGGATAGTCTGCCTGAAGAGTTTATAGTCTCCCTGGAAAATCATTAATAGTAAATAGGTTTAAAACCGAAATTATAATAGGAAAGCAGTAAGAAATGTTACCATTATGGGATGAAATACCAACCAGAAGAATACCGTTAATAACCTTAATTATCATTATAATCAATTGCCTGGTATATTATTATCAGATATTTATGGTTGCCGACCCAAATATTTTTATCTATTCTTATGGACTGATACCATACGAAATCAGTAATGGTATCTCTATTTCCCATCCTGGGCCCTCTTCAGTATATATTACTATCCTCTCGTCAATGTTTATGCATGGAAGCTTTTTTCATCTTTTTGGCAATATGCTTTACCTGTGGATTTTTGGAAATAATGTTGAAGACTATCTTGGAAAGTTACGTTTCATCCTTTTTTATATCCTATCAGGTTTTTTTGCTGCTCTGGGACAGGTTCTAATTAGTCCACACTCAACTGTTCCTATGATCGGGGCAAGTGGAGCTGTTGCCGGAATTTTAGGAGCATATTTTATTCTTTTTCCCAGAGCAAGAATAACTACACTTATATTTTTCGGGTTTTTTATCCGCCTGGTTAAACTTCCAGCCATATTTGTTCTAGGACTCTGGATAATTTTTCAATTTTTTTACGGGTTTTCAGAATTGTCAACAGTAGGTAGAGATGCAGGGGTTGCCTGGTTTGCACATATAGGTGGATTTATTGGTGGTATAATTCTGATAAAAATATTTAAACCGGTTAAACATAAATATTATTAATATATAGAGGTGATAAACAGTATTGCAAACCGGAAGTAAAAGATGCTACTTTGCTAATCCGGTTTTTGCTAATTTCAATTTATTATTATATAATTCTTATGTGCAGCCAGTCAAAGTTACTTTTTATACTCAATATTCAACTTTGAAAAGATTATTTGATCAGAAAATGTTTATTGTATCAGGTATTATAATTAATAATTAAAAACGTTTTAATAATAGAAAATAATTATGCAACAGGTTAAGAAGGAGTATTTATTATGAATAATGGCTATTTTATTACCTTAGAGGGTTTTGAAGGTTCCGGGAAAACTACTCTGGCAAAATTGTTATACCAGTTATTGTTAGAAAATGGCTTCCAGGTAATGCTGGCTAAGGAACCGGGAGGCACCCTGATTGGTGATAAAATTAGAAAGATTGTGCTGGAAAGGGGAAATGAGGAATTAGGATACAAAGCCGAGTTGTTGCTCTTTACTGCATCCAGAGCTGAAAATGTAAGAATAAATATAAAGCCTTCCCTTGAAAAAGGCTTCATAGTTATTTGTGATAGATACTTTGATTCTACCACAGCCTATCAGGGATACGGTAGAGGTATCGATATGGATGTAATAAACTATCTAAATAATTTTGCAGTAGAAGATGTCATTCCTGATCTGACCATTTTTCTAGATGTCGATACCGAGGTGGGGTTAAAGAGAGCTACCAGCCTTAATACAAACTTAGAATTACGTTTTGAAGATGAATTTTTACAGAAAAAGAAAGTAGATGGGGAGTTGTTTCTGGAAAGAGTTCGAAAAGGATACTATCAGATTGCCGGACAAAACCCGAAAAGGATACAGATAGTTGATGCAAATCGTGATATTTCAGAGCTAATTGATGAAATGATAGCAATTCTTAATGGCAGATTATCAAAAAAATTTAAAAAAGAAGTTATTCTAAAGAGAATGACAGGCATTCATAATGGAAAAGGCATTCGGTAATAATTTTAAATATGATTGATTTTAAAAAAATAGTTGGTCAAAAAAAACCTATTCAACAACTAAAAAATATAATTAAATATGAACAGATAGGTCACGCTTATCTTTTTACCGGTAGAGAAGGTACCGGTAAAAAGATATCTGCAATCGCCTTTGCCAAAGCAATTAACTGCCATCATCTGTCTGAAGACTTTAATCCGTGTAATCATTGCCCTTCCTGTCTGAAAATTGAAAATGGTACACATCCGGATTTTCATTTAATTACTCCAGATAACTATATGATACTCCTTAATCAAATTCAGGATATTAAAAAGACCATTTTCTGGAAGCCATTGGATAGCAGAAAGAAAATCTTCCTTATAGATGATGCGCATAAAATGAATGACGAAGCCTCCAACTCATTATTAAAAATTTTAGAAGAACCTCCTCCATTTGCTGTAATTATATTGATTACAGACAAACCAAGAAATTTATTATCCACAATTTTATCCAGATGTAATAGAATTTCCTTCTTTCCCATAAGTATAGCTGAACAGAAAAAAGTACTTTTAAGTATGAATGAAAGTATAGATATCAGGCTGTTAGATGAGGCTATCATATTTTCTGCAGGCAGTTATAGTAAAACATTAGAATTAATTAATAATCCCGCCGGTATAAAAGAAAGGCATAAACTTCTAGAATGGCTTTCGGAATCTAACCCAAAAAAATTACTTGAAAAGTTATTTTCTTCGCCAGAAAAAGAGCTGAAAAATATTCTACACTCCTTTCTGGATTTTACTGAGATGATGATTCTCTGGTTTCGTGATATACTATTTTTTCAGTTAGAATTGGGGCCTGAAACACTATCTTTCCCGAACAGAATAGACAAAATCAGAGAGTTTGCCAATTATTATTCTAAGGACAAAATAATCTCTGTATTAGAATATCTGGCAGAAATACCTGATAAGGTAGAAAAATATATTCAACCGAAAATATTGTTAGAAAATTTCATTATACAATTAGGTGATTGATGATGCCCAAAGTTATCGGAATTCAATTTCGTCATTCGAATGTTATTTATTATTTTAAATATGGAAAACAGGTTCCTGAGATGGAAGACCTCTGTGTGGTAAAAACATCGATGGGACTGGATATAGGAAAGGTGGTTACGCCGGTATTGGAACTTGAGCCAGAAGAACTGGAAGAGCCACTTAAACCAATTGTTCGTAAAGCTACAGAAGAAGATTGTGAGAAATGGGAAAAAATAAAGGCAGAAGAACGTGAAGCCTTTATAATAGGCATGGAAAAAATAGATAGACTAAGTCTCGAAATATACCTTATCAGCTGTAAATATTTATTTGATAAGAGCCGCCTGGTATTCTATTTTTATGCTGACAACAGAGTCGATTTTCGTGAATTAGTTAAAGAAATTGCAGCACAATTCAAAACAAAAATTGAATTGAAACAGATTGGCGTCAGGGATAAAGCAAAAATGGTCGGTGGATTGGGTATATGTGGCAGACCATTATGCTGCTCAGTTTTTTTAACTGACTTTAAACCGGTACCGATAAATGTGGCAAAAATGCAGAGTGTAGCCCTGAATCTTTCAAAAATATCCGGTATTTGTGGCCGGTTAAAATGCTGCCTTAACTATGAAGCTCAGTTTTATCAGGAAGAATTAAAAAAATATCCTAAAATGGGCAGTCATGTAAAAATAAATGAGGAAAAAGAGGGGAAAGTTGTAGAGGTAAATGTTCTCAGTAGATATATGATTATTGAAACATTGGAAAAAGAGGATAATGAAAGTATTAAAAATAGGATTAAACTATCACTTGAAGATTGGCAAAAAAATAGTAATAGGATAAATAGAGAAACACATCATGCAAAAAGTAACTCTACAACCAGGAGAAACAATTGAGCATCTGGGTGAATATCAGCTAAAACTCATACAAAGTAAGAATAACTACTGTTTTTCAATAGATGCAATTTTACTTGCTGAATTCATAAAGACAAAAAAATGGGAAAAAATTATCGATTTAGGTACCGGTTGCGGTATAATCCCTCTTTTGATCTACCGTCCGAATAAAAAAAATACTATTTATGGGGTTGAAATTCAGGATAATCTGGCATCTATTGCCAGGAGAAATATTTTACTGAATTGTCTGGAAGAAGAAATATTTATTTTACATGATGATATAAACAATCTCAGGGAAAAATTTTCCGGTGAGACTTTTGATATAATAACTACTAACCCGCCCTATAATCCGGGTGGCAGGGGAAAGATTATATCCAATCATGAGCAGCTAATTGCCCGACATGAAATACATATAGATTTAGAGAGTATTCTAAAAATCAGTAATTATCTTTTAAAAAAGGGCGGCAGAATATATTTTATCCATAGAGCAGATATCTTTGTTCCGATATTAACTGCTCTGAAGAAAAACAATTTTGAACCTAAAATATTACAATTTATCTATACAAAAAAGGATAAAGAAGCTAAAAGATTTCTTCTTGAAGCCAGAAAAGAAGGAGGAACTGAACTCAAAGTACTTCCTCCCATTTTTCTGCCAGAAAAGTAAATATGCAAATAATACAAAAGATAAACAAGAATAATAAACACTTATTGTATAAAACTTTATTATTCTGTTTATGAAAAGATTATATAAATTATATGCCTGGTTCTCTTATGAGTAATAAACAAGCTGGTAAACTGTATATATGTGGTACTCCGATCGGTAATCTGGAAGACATCACTCTTCGCTGCCTGTCAACTTTAAAAAAAACAGATTTAATTGCGGCAGAAGATACCCGTCATACAAGAATTTTGCTGACACATTATCAGATCAGTAAGCCCGTTATCAGCTATCATAAATTCAGCAAAGAAAAGAAAATAGAATATATTTTACAACAATTAAAAGATGGGAAAAATGTAGCCTTATTATCGGATGCAGGAATGCCGGGCATCTGTGACCCGGGATTTGAAATTATCAACAGGTCTATTGAAGAAGGTATTGCTATTGAGCCTATTCCAGGGGTTTCAGCCTCAATAACTGCTCTTGTATTATCAGGCTTCGCTATGGACCGTTTTATCTTTATGGGGTTCATTCCAAGAAGAAAAAAAGAAAAGGAAAAATTTTTTTCAGCACTGAAAAATGATGATAGAACTATGATTTTCTATGAGACACCCCATAGAATTATTGATACCCTTTCTGTTCTTAAAAATATATTTGGTAAAAGAAGGATTGTTATAGCCAGAGAATTGACAAAACTATTTGAAGAAATTATTAGGGGAGATACTTTCTCTGTAATTGAAAAATTGGATTCTAAAACTATTAAGGGTGAAATAACACTGGTTTTGGAAGGAAATAGAGTTAAAGAGAGGGAAGAAATATTATCAGAGATAATGACCGAAGAAAAATTAAGAAAAGAGATAAAGAACTATCTGGATAGAGGGTATTACAATAAAGATATTGTAGCTTTTATCAATGAAGAGTATCATATATCAAAAAAAACAATATATAAAAAAATTCTGGAATTAAGGAAAGAGACAAACAACTGTAAAAGTATAACAGTTTAGGTTGATAATCTATTATATATACCGGTCAGATTGGCTGCAGAAAAAGGAAAGCAACTGCAAGCTTTATGAATATTCAGGAAATATTGTCAGGAGAAAGGATTGTTAGTAGAGTTATGGACAAAAATAAAGTATTTTATATTACTACCCCGATCTATTATGTCAACGATGTTCCCCATATAGGGCATGCCTACACTACCATAGCAGCAGATACAATGGCTAGATATAAAAGGTTAAGAGGGTTTGATGTTCTCTTTGCTACCGGTACTGATGAGCACGGACAAAAGATTGCTAAATCTGCTGCTCAGCTGGGAATGACTCCACAGGAGCTGGCGGATAAAGTTGTAGTAAAATTTCAAGATCTTTGGAAAATTTTAGATATTAACCCAGATGATTTTATTAGGACTACCGAAAAACGGCATGAAGTGGTAGTACAGAACATATTTAGTTTATTATATGAAAAGGGAGATATCTATAAAGGAGAATATGAAGGATGGTATTGTGTTCCCTGTGAAACATTCTGGCCTGAAAGTCAGATAGAAAAAGACATATGCCCCGATTGCGGCAGACCAGTTGAAAAGTTTAAAGAAGAAACATATTTTTTCCGGATGAGCAAATATCAGGAAAGGCTTTTGGAACACATTAAATCTCATCCTGATTGTATCAAACCTGAATCCCGGAAAAATGAAATTGTCAGTTTTATTAAGCAAGGATTAAGAGATCAGAGTGTAACCAGAATAAAATCAAGTCTCAATTGGGGAATAGATGTCCCCTTTGATGACAACCATGTTGTTTATGTCTGGTTCGATGCTCTTATCAATTATCTTACCATTGCCGGTTATGGAATTGACGAGAAAAAGTTCAACAAATACTGGCCAGAGGTAGTACATCTTATTGGCAAAGATATACTGAGATTTCATACAATTATATGGTTTACCATGCTGATGGCTGCCGACCTCACTCCACCCAGGATGGTCTTTTCCCATGGATGGTGGACGAGTGAAGGAGAAAAGATGTCTAAATCCAAAGGTAATGTTATTGACCCTTATCAGGTAGCAGGAGAATTCGGTACAGATGCTTTTCGTTATTTCCTGTTAAGGGAGCTTTCTTTTGGTCAGGACGGAAATTTCTCACGTCAGTTATTAGTTAAGCGTATTAACTATGACCTTGCCAATGACCTTGGTAATCTTCTCAGTAGGACGGTTGCCATGACAATTAAATATTTTGATGGAAAGATTCCTTTGTCACCAGAAGGTAGTGAACATTTTGAGAAAGAACTGCAGTCTACTGCTGCCGAAACAGTTAAGCAAATGGTTGAGAATATGGACCAGTTTTCTTTCAACCTTGCTTTGGAAAATATCTGGACTCTGATAAAAAGGACCAATAAATATGTAGATGAGACTGAACCATGGATACTGGGCAGAGATAAAAATAAAAAGAAAAGATTGGAAGAAGTTATTTATCATCTATGCGAGTCTCTTAGGATAACAGCAATTTTACTATATCCTTTTATGCCCTCTACTTCGGTTAAAATTTGGAAACAACTGGGTATAGAAGATGATATTGAGAAAATGTCTATCCCTGAAGACACGAGCTGGGGCAGAATGAAGGCAGACATTATTGTAAAAGAGAATAAAAGTCTATTTCCAAGAATTGACGAGAAAACTACTGGTATTACCGATCGCAATATTTCCAATAAATTAGATTGTGTTGAAAAAAAGAAAGTGGCTGAACCTCAGAAACCGATTATCTCTATTTCAGAATTTCAAAAAATAGACCTGAGAGTGGGTAGAGTTATTTCAGCAGAAAAAGTAGAAGGTGCAAGTAAGCTTTTAAAGATGTGCGTAGATTTTGAAAATGAGCAAAGAACTCTGGTTGCCGGAATAAAGGAGTTCTATAATCCAGAAGAAGTCGTAGGGAAAAACATTGTTGTGGTTTATAATCTTGCTCCCGCTAAGATAAGAGGAATTGAATCACAGGGAATGCTGCTTGCTGCTTCCAATGAAGAGGGTGTCGTTCTATTAACTACCGACCAGGATATATCTCCAGGTAGTAAAATTAGATAGAACTATAAAGATTGATACCCATAAATATAGTATAATATAAAGTATAAAAAGGAAAATATTATGAGTATTAATAACAAACAGAGTGAACCCATAAATGAATTTGAAGGAAAACTTAAGAAGGGTTCTATTGTTGAAAAAAGTCTTAACAGAATGGTGATGGTTTTTTTGATACTGATGGTTTTACTGTCAGTGTACAGTATAAAGCAATATGAACAGCTTTATCAGAATTTTGTCAATTTGAATCAATCCTATACCGATTTACAGATAGAAAATAAAGTCTTTAAAGAGACGGTAGAAAAACAGAATCTTAAACTGGATGACCTTAATACAAAGATTGATAAATTTTTAATAGACAAAATTAGTAAAAATCAATTTAACGAAGTATATGTGCAGATTAGAGAATTGACCGGCATGATATCTGAAGAAAAAAAAAGAGAGTATTATCTTAACCGCATAGCCAACATTGTCTCTAATAATAAACAGCTTGATGGAGAAACGGTCTACGAGATAGCAAAAAATATCTACGAGATTTCACTAAAATATAAATTCAACCCATTTTTAATCTGTGCATTGATAAAAGTAGAAAGTGATTTTAAAACAGATTCTATATCTGATTCAAATGCGTATGGTTTATGTCAGGTCAGCCGGCTATTAGCAAAAGAACTGGCGAAAAATCTGGGCATAGAATGGGATGGTGCTGAAAAGACTCTTTTTTGTCCTGAAAAAAATATCATGATAGGTACGCATTATCTGTCAATGCTTTATAATGATTTCGGAGAAATTAAATTAGCTTTGACCGCATACAACTATGGCCCGTTCAAGGTTCAAGAACTTATATCGCAAAATAATAATGTTCCTAATGGTTACGCTGATAAGATACTGAATTATTATGCAAGATACCGTGGTTTTCCAATTGAAGAAATTGAAGAAATTCTTAGCGGTGACAATGAGGAGTACAGCTTTCTTTAAAACTATAGACTAAATCAGGAATAATATTAATAAATAATACCTATTAAATAAGAGGGGGCGGATAAATTGGAAAAAAATTACCTGTTTACTTCTGAATCTGTTACTGAAGGACATCCTGATAAGATTGCAGACCAGATTTCTGATGCAATATTGGATGATTTGTACAGACAGGATTTAGAGTCCAGAGTGGCTGTCGAGACACTCGTTGCAACCGGTTTGGTCCTTGTTGCTGGACAAATTACCACTGATGGATATGTCAATATACCAAAAATTGTACGGGACACCGTAAGGGAAATTGGTTATACCAGAGCGAAATATGGGTTCGATTGTGATACCTGTGCAGTACTGACAACTATTGAAGAGCAGTCTAAGGATATCGCTCAAGGAGTCAATATGGCCTGGGAAGTTCGCGAAGAAAAAAATGAGCCCGAAAAGGACGTTGTTTCTTCTACCGGCGCAGGTGATCAGGGTATGATGTTCGGTTATGCCTGTCGTGAAACATCAGAACTAATGCCTTTACCAATTTCCTTAGCACATAAATTGACCTATCGCCTGGCAGAAGTCAGAAAAGAAAAAATACTGCCATATTTAAGACCTGATGGAAAATCTCAGGTAACAGTTCAGTATGTGAACGGTATTCCTCAAAGAGTTGAGGCAATCGTTATTGCTGCGCAGCATCATCCCAAAGTTGGGGTAGACACTCTGCGTAATGAAATTAAGGAGAATGTCATTAAAGCAGTTATTCCTGAAAGATATCTTGATGAAAATACAAAAATATTCATCAACTCTACCGGCAGATTTGTTATTGGCGGACCGCAGGCAGACACAGGACTTACAGGAAGAAAGATAATTGTAGATACCTACGGAGGTGTAGGAAGTCATGGCGGTGGATGTTTCTCCGGCAAAGATCCTACCAAAGTAGACCGTTCCGGCAGCTATATTGCTAGATATATTGCAAAAAACATTGTTGCCTCTGGAATTGCTGACAAATGTGAAATACAAATCGCTTACGCTATTGGTGTGGCAAATCCTGTTTCCATTATGATTGATACTTATGATACAGAAAAGATTCCTCATGAAAAAATTATTAAATTGATAAATAAAAATTTTGACTTAAGACCGGCAGCAATAATAGAAGAACTTAAATTAAAAAGACCTATTTATAAAAAGACAGCATCCTACGGACATTTCGGACGTGAATTAGATGAATTTACCTGGGAAAAAGTAGATAAAGCTGATATTTTAAGAAAAGAACTGTAATAATTGATAAATAAGATAATGTAAAAATATCAATTGTCTTATGTTCCTCTTCACAAAAAATAATACAAGAAAGAGGTATAATAATGAACATTACAGAACTACTCAATATTACCAGTGAAATGGGTGCATCGGATTTACACCTGACTGTTGGTGTGCCACCTACTTTAAGAATCAATGGTCTGCTTAATAAATTAGATTATCCAGATTTAAGTGAAGATGATGTCTTTGAAATGATCTATAGTTTATTGAGCGAAGAACACCGTAAGAAATTTGTAGAATTAAAAGAAATAGATTTTTCTTTGGAAATCGTTAATGGTTCTCGCTTCAGAGTAAATGTTTTTATGCACAGACGTGGTATAGCAGGTGCATTTCGTTTAATTCCGGAAAAGATAAAATCCCTGGAAGAATTAGGTTTACCCTTAAGATTGGCTGATTTTACCAGAAAACCTAAAGGACTAGTTCTAATTACCGGACCAACCGGAAGCGGAAAATCAACCACTATTGCCAGTCTCATTGATATTATTAATGAAAACCAAAAACTTCATATTATAACAATAGAAGACCCCATTGAGTTCATTCATAAACATAAAAGCTGTATTATTGACCAGCGTGAAGTCGGTGTACATACCAGGTCTTTTTCTTATGCTTTAAGAAGTGCCCTGAGAGAAGACCCGGATATTATCATGGTTGGAGAGATGAGGGATCTTGAAACAATATCTATGGCAGTAACGGCTGCAGAAACAGGACATTTAGTATTTTCAACACTCCACACAAACAGTGCTGCTGAAACTGTCGAACGAATTATTGACGTATTTCCATCACATCAGCAGCGACAGGTTCGCATTCAGCTTGCTGAATCTCTGCAGGGAGTTGTTACACAGACTTTACTTCCCAGCATTGACGAGAGTAAAAGATATCCCGCAATAGAGATAATGTTTGCCACACCCGCTATTAAGAATATTATACGTGAGGAACGTATCCATATGATACCCACAACCATTCAAAGCTCTCAGCAGTTTGGCATGCAGACACTTGACCAGTCTATCAGACAGCTGTATCTTAATCACATGATAGATAGAGAAACTGCCTTATCCAAAGCAAATGATCCTAAATTTGTAGTTCCACATTGATTAATTATCATTTATTTAATAATTTTATATTTATCGTAAGCTAATAACAATCAAAGACAGAAAGATATTCAGGGGTAAATTATGATTGAGAACAAAAGAAAAAGACTCGGAGAGTTATTATTCGAATATGGAATAATAACCGGAGAGGAATTAGTAAGAGCATTAGAAGAACAGAATATCAAAAATAAAAGAATTGGACAGATACTGCTCGAATTGAAACTCGTAACACAGGATCAGATTAATTGGGTTTTAAGCAAACAATTAGACATCCCTTATATACAGATTGATACTGCACAGCTTGATATAGAGCTACTAAAAAGATTTCCTGACTATCTAATAAAAAATTACTATGTTATTCCTTTGTTAGAAATAAATGATACTCTGGCTTTAGCTATGAGTGACCCTACTGATGAGGAAGCCATTAAGAAAATTAAGTCTTTTTATAACAGAGATATAGAAGTATCACTGGCTTCCTTCAGAAATATTTTTGAAATTATTCAATACATTGAGAAAGAATTTCCACATATCTGGGAATAAAATAACCATTTACAGCTATTTACGTAATACTATTTTATTGCAGGAGTTGAGGTATAGAGATGGATTTAACAATACAGGAAGTTTTGAGAAAAGCCAGGGAAATGGGGGCATCAGATGTCCATTTTAATGTTGGTATTCCACCGGTTTTCCGTTTAAATGGCAAATTAATAAAAAGTGACTACCCCCTTTTAGATGCAGAGGGTGTACATAAGATTATTTACAGTATTTTATCAGATAAGCAGAAAGAGATGTTTGAAAAAGATAGACAGTTGGATTTTGCTTATGAGATACCAGGAGTGTCACGATTTAGAATAAACATTTTCCGTCATAGACTCGGGGAAGCGGCGGCAATAAGATTAATACCGACAAAAATAATGACAATTGAACAGCTCGGGCTACCGGATATTATCCGTACCTTAGCAGAACATACCAGAGGGATTGTCCTTGTTACAGGACCAACCGGAAGTGGCAAATCAACTACTCTGGCGGCACTTATAGATATAATTAACAGAACCCGTTATGAGCATATCATATCAATAGAAGACCCTATTGAATATATCCATTTTCACAAAAATTGTGTTATCTCACAAAGAGAAATAGGAGACCACACAGACTCTTTTGCCAGCGCTCTAAGGGTTGCTCTTAGAGAAGACCCTGATGTTATACTGGTTGGAGAGATGAGGGACCTTGAAACTATCTCTATGGCTTTAAGGGCTGCGGAAACCGGACACCTTGTATTTTCAACACTTCACACAAACAGCGCTGCCGAAACCATTGAACGAATTGTTAATGCTTTTCCAGCGCATCAACAGGCGCAGGCAAGACTGCAGGTAGCAGGGACTATTGAGGCGGTCATTGCACAGACTCTTATTCCAACTGCTGATGGTCAGGGCAGGGTAGCAGCAGCCGAACTGATGCTTGCTACCCCTGCAATACGTAATCTCATAAGAGATGAGAAAATATACCAAATTCCATCAAGTATTCAGATTAGTAGAAAAATTGGCATGCAGAGTCTTGATCAATCATTAAAAGATTTACTGATGGCAGGAAAAATTACCAGAGATGATGCTGTTAAAAGAGCAATAAATAAAAAGGCTTTTCTTGACTATTTAGAATAATATAATATTTTGACTTTATGAACAGGATTGAGTAAAATAACTGCAGTATTTGTTCTTTTGATATCTTAAAAAAATATGAATCGTTAATAGATTTTTAAGGGAAAGTAGATTGCCGGTTATGGTAATTGAACGACATCTCTTAAATAATATCTGGAATATTATTTCATAATCTATACGTTACATTGCGTTAATAAAATGAGCGGAATGGAAAGTAAATATCCATTCAATGAGGGTGGCACCACGAGAAGAAATTTTCGTCCCTGATAGTACTATTATCTATAATAGAACTATCAGGTTTTTTGTTTATTATAACCCTAAGAAAAAAACGAAATTTGTGATAACTCTTTTTTAAAATAGCTTATATTTTAGTGAAACAGTTTCATTTATAGAATAAAACATTTTCAAAGGAGAAAATATTGTTAACAAGTTCACCGAAAGGGACCAACGATATACTTCCCGTTCAGATAGACCAATGGTACTATCTGGAAGAAGTAATAAAGAAAGTATTGCAAAATTATGGTTACAGAGAGATTAGAACACCTGCTTTTGAGCATATAGAATTATTCATCAGAGGCATAGGTGAGGCGACCGATATAGTGAAAAAAGAGATGTTTACTTTTCAGGATCGAAAAGGAAGGAATCTCGCTCTTCGCCCTGAAGGGACTGCACCTGTTGTCAGAGCCTATCTCGAACATAGTCTCGGCAGAGACAATCCAATAAGTAAATTATTTTATATTGGTAATATGTTTCGCTGTGAAAAACCACAGGCTGGAAGGTATCGCCAATTTAGCCAGTTCGGTTCAGAGGCTATCGGTTCTTTTTTGCCTGTAATAGATGCCGAAATAATCTCTTCCTGTTTAGCCGTCTATGAGGAGTTAGGATTATCTAATTTGCAATTGATGTTGAATAGTGTTGGATGTAGAAAATGCAGACCATTATATATAAAGAGTCTAAAAGAATATTTTCATGACAAGAGAGATATGCTCTGCGTCGATTGCAAGCAGCGTTATGAAGAAAATCCGTTGAGGATACTTGATTGCAAAAAAGAGAAATGCCGCATAGTAATTGACAAATCTCCTTCTATTTTTGACTACTTATGTGAAGAATGTGCTACACATTTTAATGAATTACAAAAATATCTGAATGAATTAGGAATAAGCTATCAGATTAATCCGCAACTGGTCAGAGGATTGGATTATTATACTAAAACTGCTTTTGAGGTAATATCAGGAGAACTGGGGGCTCAGAATGCCATTGGGGGAGGCGGAAGATATGATTATCTGGCGGAAGAGCTTGGCGGTAAACCTACTCCGGCTGTTGGATTCGCAGCAGGAATGGAAAGAGTTCTGGAAACAATGGCAAAACAGGCAATAAAAATACCTGCCTGGAAGGGAATAAATGTCTTTTTAGCTGTGACCGATAAAGAGCAGAGCAGCCTTGCATTGTCTATTGCTAATCAGATAAGGGAAAAAGGAATATCAGCTGAATTGGATTTCCTTGGTAAAAGTTTGAAGGCACAGATGAGAATGGCAAATAAATTACAGGTGCCATTTGCTGTCATTTTAGGACAGGAAGAGTTAAAAAATAATCAAGTAACTATCAAAGATATGCTAAAGGGAACACAGGAAGAGATATACCTGAAAGATATAATCTCATATTTGCAGAAGCTTATACATAAAGATAATTATAGTAAATAGCAGTAAATATGTTTGCTTAAAGTAATATTTTCCGTTTATAAATAAGGAGGAAATACCCTGATGAAAGAGGTAATAATAGCAGAGATAGGAAATTATGAAGGTGAACTCGTTTCAATCAAAGGCTGGCTTTACAACCAGCGGTCCAGCGGTAAAATAAAGTTTATGATTATCAGAGATGGAACAGGTTTTTTACAGGGAACTCTGGTTAAAAGCGAAATGGAGGAAGAATATTTTAACTTACTGGATGAGTTAAATCATGAATCTTCTATCATAGTTGAAGGTATTGTAAAAAAGGAGCAGAGAGCGCCTAGTGGCTTCGAGATGCTGGTAAAAACAATAAAGGTAGTACAGAATGCTGAAGAGGACTATCCCATCTCTTTGAAAAAACATGGTGTTGGTTTTTTAATGAATTACCGTCACCTTTGGATAAGAACTGAGAGGCAAAATGCAATATTGAGAATCAGGGTAGAAATAGTTAAAGCTATCCACCACTTCCTTCAGAAAAAAGGCTTTTATCTAATCGAATCACCTATACTGACTCCTGCTGCCTGTGAAGGAACAACCACTCTGTTTGAAACAGATTATTTTGGAGATAAAGCCTATCTAACTCAGAGCGGACAGCTTTACAATGAAGCATCTGCAATGGCTTTTGGAAAAGTATATTGTTTTGGTCCAACTTTCAGGGCTGAAAAGTCTAAAACAAGAAGGCATCTAATGGAATTCTGGATGGTAGAGCCGGAGGCTGCCTATTTTGATTTCAATGATAATAATCAATTACAGGGAGAATTGATTGTAAATATAGTTGAACATGTTTTACGGCATTGTACTATGGAATTAAAAGTGTTGAAGAGGGATATTTCGGCATTAGAAAAAATAAAATCTCCTTTCCCTTATATTTCATATGATGATGCAATAAAACTTATCCAGAAAGAAGGCAGTACAACTAAATGGGGAGATGACCTTGGTGGAGAGGATGAAACGATTATTTCACAGCAATTCGATAAACCAGTCTTTATACATCACTTCCCCACTGTATGCAAGGCTTTTTATATGAATCCTGATCCTGACAGACCTGAAACAGTGCTGGGTGCCGACCTGATAGCGCCTCAGGGATATGGAGAGATAATAGGCGGGGGAGAACGGATACATGATTACAATCTTATCAAACAGAGAATTAAAGAACATAATTTGCCAGAAGAAGATTATCAGTGGTATATAGACTTGAGAAAATACGGTTCCGTTCCTCATTCAGGATTTGGATTGGGAATTGAAAGAACAGTTGCCTGGATATGTAATCTTACTCATATAAGAGAAACAATTCCTTTTCCAAGGATGCTGAATAAGATTTACCCTTAAAAATAATTACTATTTATATTTTTCGGCTTTTATTCGTAGATGCAGCAATAGGAATGACTCATCTCAATTTACGACCCAAAAAATATATTGGAATTATTAATTAAAAGACTTCCCTAAAAACATAATTAAGCATTTTGTTTTTATAAATATTTTTAATCTGAATTAATTTCGATATATTATAAGAATACTTTAGGTTATCTTATTTAGCTTTTACGGAACAGAACTAATTTTAATTAGATTTTCCTGAAGAAAAGGATGCTTCTAAAATCGGAAAAAACATAATTAAATAATTTTTTATCTCATTTTATAATTTATATCAATATGAAATAAGGAGTGAACCAAAAATGATTTTACCCGAAGAACAGAAAACCGCTTTACAAATCTGGAAAAGAACCCATAGTTGTGGTGAATTAAATAAAGAAAATACGGGTGAGACAGTTACCCTGATGGGGTGGGTAAATTCCCGCAGAGACCACGGTGGACTAATCTTTGTAGACCTCAGGGATAGAGAAGGAAAGACTCAGGTCGTATTTGACCCTGAAATATCACAAGATGCACATATAATGGCACATAAAATTCGTAATGAATATGTTATTGCAGTTAAAGGGAAAGTTTTTCCCCGTGGAAAAGATGCCATTAATCCAAATTTAAAGACCGGTGAAATTGAAGTTAAAGTACACGAAATGAGAATATTAAACCAATCAGAAACGCCGCCATTTAGTCTGAATGATTATTCAGAAATTGGAGACGATTTGCGTTTAAGGTATCGTTTTCTTGATCTGAGGAGACCTGAGATGCAGGAGAATATTATTTTACGCCACAAAGTAGCCCTGTTGATTAGAAACTTTTTGAGTGGCAGGGGTTTTCTCGAAATTGAAACACCGTTTTTAACCAGAAGTACACCAGAAGGCGCCAGAGACTATATTGTACCGAGCAGAGTTAATCCGGGGAAATTTTATGCACTTCCTCAGTCACCACAACTTTTTAAGCAGTTACTGATGATTAGCGGTTTTGATAAATATTTCCAGATTGTAAGGTGTTTCAGGGATGAAGATCTCCGGGCTGACAGGGCACCTGAGTTTACCCAGCTTGATATGGAAATGTCATTCATTGAACGTGATGACCTATTCAGTCTGATTGAGGATCTAATGACATATCTTTTTAAAGAAGTTCTGGGTATTGAGATTGAAAAACCATTCCCCAGATATGATTATAATGATGTCATGTCTAAATATGGTATAGACAAGCCTGATTTAAGATATGGTATGGAGATTCAGGATCTGAATGAAATATTTAAAAACACTGATTTTACGGCCTTTTCAGAGGTCATAGCATCAGGAGGGAAGATAGGTGCCATAAAAACAGAACAGCCTGAAAAATTTTCTCGTAAAAATATTGATGACCTTGAAATCTACATAAAATCATTTGGATTAGAACGCATGGCATATATCCGTTTCAAAGATGATAATCAGATCCAATCATCTATTGCGAAATATATAAACGATGAAGAAATCTCCGCTCTGAAAGATAAGGTTCAGGCAAAACCTGGAGATCTGCTCTTCGTCGTAGCTGGAAATACTGACACAGTAAATGAAGCCCTGGGTATGTTACGGATAAAGCTGGCAAATACATTAAAGATTATTCCTGAAGGAGAGTACAATTTTTTATGGGTAACCAACTTTCCTTTATTTGAATACTCAAAGACCGAAAAGAGATATTCTTCTATGCACCATCCCTTTACTGCACCAGTAGACGAAGATATTCCCATGCTTGAGAGCAACCCTTTTCAAGCCCGTTCTAAAGCTTATGATTTAGTCTTGAATGGTAATGAAGTCGGTGGTGGCAGTATTCGTATACATCGGACTGAATTGCAGCAAAAAATCTTTGATTTACTGGGGATTAATGAAATAGAAGCAAAACAGAAATTCGGTTTCCTGCTGGAGGCTTTACAGTATGGTGCCCCACCACATGGCGGTATTGCTTTTGGTATGGATAGACTGACAATGATATTGGCAAACGCCACCTCTATCCGTGAGGTTATCGCTTTCCCAAAAACACAAAGAGCGACCTGTATGTTGACAGGTGCTCCCGCTGAAGTCAGTCCAGAACAACTGAAAGAATTACACTTGAAAATAGACCTTTAAAGTAAAGCAAACAGGTATTTTGAAAGGATTGATTAGCCATATTGTTTTTTTGGGAAAAATGTGCTATATTGTAATCAAAGTGTGACAACCGATAAGTTACCCTGCTGTGAACGCTTAACTGTATAAGTTTTGACCCAACACTTTTTAAAAAGGTAATCGACCTCCGAATGTGTAATGCAAGCCTGTGGTTCCCAAGAGGGTTACCTAAGATTAGCAGAGATGTTAATTAACTGGAAGCATAAAGCACTCGGGTAGATATCCACCTGTTTGAGGGGTCGGTATCAAAACTTGTAGTTGGCGACATGGCGGGGTTATTCTTTATTTTAACCATATACCCAATTTATTTAATGGCTGTCAAAAAGTTTCATAAGTATCAAAAGTTTCAGAATATATAGAGTAAATCTACAATTCTATTGACAAGATATTGTTAGTTGTATTATGATATTAAAGTTTAGTAAACAATCTGTAAGAAGAGAGCTTCTCTTAAGGAGAGGCAGACTATCACCAGAAATTGTACTGGAAAATAGTAAAAAAATATCTGAATATTTAATAAATTTAAATATCTATCGGCAATCGACAAATATTATGCTATATGTTGCTACTAAAAATGAAGTCCAGACAAAAGCAATCATAGAATCTGCACAGAAAGATAGTAAAAAAGTTTTTGTACCGATAATTGTTCGGAGAGAAAAGAAATTGCTTCCTTCTCTACTAATTGATTTTGATAAAGAACTTACAATCGGGTATATGGAAATACCAGAACCCAGGAAAGAATTCTACAGAATTTACCCACCGACCGCCTTAGATCTGATAATTGTTCCGGGCGTAGCATTTACTGTTCAAGGAGACCGTTTGGGAATGGGCGGGGGCTATTATGACAGATTTTTAAAACAGATAAATCCCGATACGCCCACTGTTGCCCTCTCATTCGAAACACAGATATTAGAAGATATTCCCTTAGAAGATAATGATATGGCGGTGGATTACATTATTACTGAAAATAGAGTTATTTTGACCAAACAGTACCGAAAAAAATCTCAACAGAAACTGTAAATATGATGGACCAGTGTATTGCAGGAAAAAATTGAAGATTTGTTATATAATTAATAATCAGGTTTATCTTTATCTATTTTAAGAGTTGTTTATAGAGGAGAAATCAGATTTATAGAAATATTAATAAATATATGATAAGATTGTCGCAACAATTAAGGAGGAAATAGCATGCTTATGGAAAAACAGAATGATAACATTGAAGAAAAAAAAGAGATTGAAAGCCAGGACCAGATGGATATGATGATGCATGATTCTCTGGATGGTTTCAAACAGATCAGGAAAGGAGAAATTATTCGGGGCAGAGTAGTGAAGGTAGATGACGAGGGATACCTGCTCGATATCAAGTATAAGATGGAAGGCTTTCTTCCTGCTGTTGAAGAATCTCTTCTAAGAATGGGACAGGATAAGGTAAACCATACTCTGGAATTAGATGATGAGGTCGATGTCTATGTAGAACAGGTTGATGAGAAGAATGGATTGATAAATCTTTCCAGAGAAAGAGCACGCTATATAGCCTTATGGGATCAACTTATAAATGCCTATAAAACTAAAAAACCTTTACAGGGTGAAGTTATTGAGAAAAACCCGAATGGATTGATTGTTGATTTAGGAGTTAAGGCATTTGTACCTTTATCACAGGTAGACAGTAATTTTATTACTGAAGAAGATCTGGATAAATATATTGGCAAGGCACTCACTTTTTTCATCTTAAAGCTGGATAAAGCCAAAAACAGTGTAGTATTGTCACATCGGCAGGCATTGGAAAGAGAAAGAGAATCTATCAGACAAAAAACACTTTCAAATTTAAAAACAGGCCAGATAGTTGATGGTAAGATTGTCAACATGACCGATTTTGGAGCTTTTGTCGATATCGGTGGAATCGAAGGTTTGCTTCATATTTCTGAAATAACCTGGAAAGAGATGAGAGACCCACTCAAGCTTATAAAAAAGGGTGATGAAATAAAGGTTAAAGTAATCGATTTTGATAAAGAACAGAATAGAATATCTCTCAGTATAAAACAGATTAATCCAAATCCCTGGGATGTAGTGAATGAGAAATACAGCGTTGGTGATGAGATTGAGGGAAAAGTTGTAAATATTAAGGATTTTGGTGCCTTTATTGAATTGGAAGAGGGTTTGAATGGACTGCTCCATATTTCAGACATGTCATGGGCTTATACTAGAAATCCCCAGGAAGTCTTATCAGAAAACGAAGTAATTAAAGTTAGAATTTTAGAAATCGATAAAGAGAATAAAAAAATATCACTTGGTTTGAAACAGCTCATGGAAGATCCATGGGCAAATATAGAAGAGAAATATGCAGTAGGAAATACTGTTGAGGGAAAAATAACCCAGGTTACTTCTTATGGCGCAAATGTTGAATTGGAACCTGGAGTCTCAGGTATCATTCATCTTTCTGAAATTGATTGGAAATATATTGAAAAACCATCTATTATACTGAAAAAATACAGTGTACTGCCTTTACAGATTGTAAAAGTTGACAAAAAAGATCGTCTCTTATTCTTAAGCAGGAAACTGACCCTGCCGAATCCCTGGCAGAATATTGACACAAAATTCAGAGTTGATGATAAAGTGGAAGGTACTGTAAAGAGACTGAAAAATTTTGGTGTTTTTGTCTCTCTTGATGATGAAATTGAGGGATTTTTACCATTTTCAGAGATTGCCTGGGAAGAAATAAAACATCCTAATCAGGCTCTGAAAAAAGGTGATAAGGTAGAACTGAAAATTATTGAGATAAATCCAGAGAAATACCAGATAACTCTTAGCCGTAAACGCCTGATGCCAAATCCATGGACAGAAACCAGAAAAAAATATGAAGTCGGTACAATTGTTGAAGGAAAAGTGGTTAACATCACTGACTTTGGTGCATTTATTAATCTGGAAGAGAATATTGATGGTCTGGTGCCTCTTAATGAGATAGCTGACCATAGAGTTGAGCAGGCAGAGAATGTGCTTTCAGTAGGAGATAAAGTACAGGCAATCGTTACTAAAATTGATGACAGAAGAAAAAAGATAAGCCTCAGCATCAGGAAGGCTGAAAAAGAAGTACAGAAGAGACTGGTAAAAGACTATAATAAGCAGGAGAACAGTGAAAGAATTCTGCTCAAAGATGTGTTTGGTGATATCTTAAATTTTAAAAAATAATTAATAAAATTTATTAATTTATTAAGTAAGGAGAAATACATTGGACATAAGGGATGAGAATAAGCCTTATCTTTCCAACCTGAAATTGGGTGAAATCCTTATAAATCAGGGTTATATAAAACCTGAACAATTAAAAAAAGCTTTAGATGCCCAAAAAACTGATGGGAAAAGTAAGATAGGAGAAATCCTTATAAATCAGGGTAGTATTACACAAAAACAGCTCAATGACGCATTACAGCATGTATATGAAACTGAGTATGTTGAGCTTGATGATATTGTAATTGACCCTGAATTAATTTCCCTTATCCCCAAAAAGATAGCACAGCGTTTTAAATTGGTACCACTGAACAAAGATGATAATGTTCTGACCATAGCTATGGCAAATCCTTTGGATTTTAACGCTATAAACTATATCAAAGAATATACCAAAATGGATATCAGAACAAAATTTTCTTCAGAAAATGATATCTTAAATTCTTTAAGCAGCAGTTATGATGATGTATATCAGTTTGATGATCTCCTTGATAAAGTAGATGTTGCAACAGTTATAGATATTTCAGATGAAGTCAATCTTTCTGCTCTGGAAGCAATAAGCCAGGAAGCGCCCATCATTCAGCTGGTAAACATGATTATAGTAGACGGCATAAAAGAGCGAGCCAGTGACATACATTTAGAACCAAATCAAAGAGGTCTGCTCGTTAGATACCGTATAGACGGTATGTTGCATGATATTCGGTTATTGCCGGTAAGGGTGAAGCCTGCGGTAATATCGAGAGTCAAAATATTATCAAACATGGACATAGCTGAGAGAAGGCTGCCTCAGGACGGCCGTTTCCAACTGCGCTTTGGAGCCCGTGAAGTTGATTTGCGCGTATCCTCTATTCCTACTGTCCATGATGAAAAAATAGTAATGCGTCTTCTGGACAAGAGCCAGGGTGTCATCAGTCTTGACAGTGTTGGCTTTACCGGAGAGCAGGCAGAACAATTCCGCAAGATGATACATTATCCTCACGGCATTATTCTTTTAACCGGACCGACCGGCAGTGGAAAGAGTACCACTTTGTATGCTGCCTTAAATGAAGTAGATTCAACCAAAAAAAATATTATCACAGTAGAAGACCCGGTTGAATACAAACTTGACAGAATAAATCAAATTAATGTCAGACCAAAAATTAACCTTACCTTCGCCAATGCCCTGCGCTCCATACTGCGTCAGGACCCTGATGTCATCATGATAGGAGAGATGAGAGACTCAGATACAGCTCATATAGCCATTCAGTCAGCACTTACAGGGCATCTTGTCTTAAGTACACTTCATACTAATGATGCAGTAAGCTCCTTAACCAGAATGACCGATATGGGTGTTGAGCCATTCCTGATCTCTTCTTCTGTAATAGGAGTTATGGCACAAAGATTGGTACGCAAAATCTGCCCCAGATGTATAGAAGATTATATTCCTGAAGAGAGTATATTCAATGAACTTAAACTGAATATTACCTTGCCTGACAGGGATAAAATAAGGCTTTACCGGGGAAAGGGATGCGACTATTGTAAAAATACCGGATACTACGGAAGAATAGCAATATTTGAAATGATAGAGATAAATGATGAAATACGCTCAATGATTTTAAGAAAAGTATCAAGTAATGAGATAAAAGAAACTGCCATTCGCTATGGTATGAAAACCCTTCTTGACAGTGGAATTAATAAGGCACTGGAAGGCGTTACATCTATTGACGAAGTATTTCGTGTAGCAGTTTAATAAATATAAAACAAAGGAATATTGTATGAGAGAGATGAGCAGCAGCCAAATTAGAGAAGCATTTTTACAATTTTTTCATTCTAAGGGACATAATATTGTACCAAGTGCCTCACTTATTCCAGAGGACCCTTCTATATTATTCACTATTGCCGGAATGGTCCCTTTCAAACCGATATTCCTTGGAAAGAGAAAACCATCATTTAAAAGAGCTACCAGTTCACAAAAATGTCTCAGAACAAACGATATAGAGAATGTAGGGAAAACTGCACGCCATCATACTTTTTTCGAAATGCTCGGTAATTTTTCTTTCGGTGATTATTTTAAAAAAGAAGCTATCATGTGGAGCTGGGAATTTTTTACTGAAGTAATTGGATTTCCTAAAGATAAGCTCTATGTTTCTGTCTATAAAGATGATGACGATGCATTCAATTTATGGCACAAAATGGTTGGAGTATCAGAAAGCCATATCGTAAAACTGGGAGAGGAAGACAATTTTTGGAAAGTAGGTCCCGAAGGCCCCTGCGGCCCATGTTCTGAAATATATATAGATTTAGGACCTGAAAGATCTACTACAAAGAATGGCGGAGTAGGGGTAGATGACCGTTATCTGGAACTTTGGAATCTTGTATTCATGCAATATAATAGGAGTCAGGATGGCTCACTGGAGCCATTGCCTTCTCAAAATATCGATACCGGTTTAGGCCTGGAAAGAATTACTTCTGTATTACAAAAAGCCCCATCAGATTTTGAAACAGACTTATTTTACCCGATTATTCAATACACCGCTCAGAAAGCAGGTTTACCATTTGGTAAAAATAAAAAGAATGATGTTGCCTTTAAAGTAATTTCAGATCATATTAGAGCACTG
The DNA here is from genome assembly GCA_040774925.1 of Atribacterota bacterium. Lineage (GTDB taxonomy): Bacteria > Atribacterota > Phoenicimicrobiia > Phoenicimicrobiales > Stramentimicrobiaceae > Stramentimicrobium. The sequence continues at coordinate 28,788 of JAXGTM010000001.1, forward strand.
GTGTTTATGATTTCAGACAATATTCTTCCATCAAATGAAGGAAGAGGTTATGTATTGAGAATGCTCTTAAGACGGGCTTACCGTTTCGGAAAACTACTCAATTTCAATGCACCTTTTCTCTATGATATAGCGCCACAGGTAGTACAAATAATGCATCAAGCATATCCTGAAATTAAGGAAAAAGAAAAAACAATTTGTGAAATAATCATGACCGAAGAAAAGCGTTTTCAGGAAACACTGCATCTCGGTCTTACTATTTTAGAAGAATATACTGACAAACTTAACCGCGCCAATCAGAAAGTTTTAGACGGAAAAGATGCCTTTACTCTCTATGATACATATGGTTTTCCTCTTGAACTTACCAGAGATATACTTTCAGAGTCAGGCTTGCTGGTAGATGAAGAAGGGTACGAAAAATATATGCAGGAGCAGAAAGAACGTTCACGCTGTCATCAGTCCTGGGGTGCAGGCAAAGGAGATCAGAAGTTGGCTGAGGAGCAGAAAAAAGTTTTCAAATCTATTCATTCCGAAAATGGCGATACCAGATTTTGCGGTTATGTACAGATTTCATCAAATACAAAAGTTATTGCACTCTTCAATGATAATGGACTCACCGATGAACTTACCGCTGGCGAAGAGGGGATTATCATTATAGAAGAGACGCCTTTTTATGCTGAAAAAGGCGGTCAAAAAGGGGATACCGGTATTATAAAGGGTAATGACGGCTCAAATACAATAGCCCGTGTCTGTGATACACAGATGCCCGTAGAGGGTTTAACAGTACATTACATTCGAGTAGAAAATGGTTCACTTCATAAACATCAGCAAGTTATTGCACAGATAGATGATATGGAAAGAATAGCTATTGCTGCCAATCATACTGCTACACATCTCCTACACTATGCCTTGCTGGAGGTTTTGGGCAGCCACATAAAACAGGCAGGTTCTTCTGTAACCTCCAGTCAGCTGAGATTTGATTTTACACACAACAGTCCTCTAAAAAGAGATGAAATAGATAGGATAGAAGAGCTGATTAATCAGAAAATTAGTGAAAACCATCTGATAACATCTGAAATTACCGATTTCAGCACTGCACAGGAAAAAGGCGCAATCGCCCTGTTTGGTGAAAAATATGGTGAGAGAGTCCGTATTGTTGATATCGGTGGATTCAGTAAAGAACTTTGTGGTGGAACACATCTCGACCAGACTTTCCGCATAGGTATTTTTAAAATTGTTTCAGAACAGGGTATTGGCAGTGGTGTACGTAGAATAGAAGCAGTTACCAGAGAGAAAGCCTGGCAATTTATTAAAAAAGAAGAAGATGCTTTATTTGAACTGATGCATAGACTTGAAGTTCCTCAGGAAAGACTCCTGCAAAAAGTCGATATTTTGTTGGAAGAGAATGCTCTTTTAAAACGTGATTATCGTCAGCTATGGAAAAATACTCTCCCATACAGGCTGGAAAAAGTTTTACTGGAAAAAAAGCAGATAAATGGAATAAATGTTATTTCTGCAATTATTGATACCACAGATAAAACAGAGTTAAGAACTGCTGGAGATTTAATTAAAGAGAAGGCAGGCTCCGGAATAATTATACTTGCATCACAATTGAAAGATGATAGGATTATGCTGATTGTTATGGTTTCCGATGACCTGATTAACAGGGGTTATGATGCCGGTGAACTCATTCGACCGCTTGCTGAAAGTCTGAACGGACAGGGCGGGGGTAAGAAGCATTTCGCTCAAGCTGGCGGCACCGGGCATGCCGTACTGCAGAATATGTTTTCAGATATAGGTAAATACCTCGAACTTTAATGATTAAAGACACTCTAAAACTCTGTTACTGTTACTCGTTCTTTCATTTCCATGTATTATCACATTATCCATGTTAAACAAAACTATAAATAGCTGATACCTTCAATAATCATACAATACAATATAGTACAACAATCAATTGGAAAGCCTTCATATCCACACCAGAGAAGATAAAAAAGTTCTTATCAAATCTTTGTCGCTGTACGATTATCTATATTACTGGTATACTGATTTAATAAAAAGAAATAATAAGAAGGAGAACGCTAATTTGAGAATACTCGGAGTCGATTTAGGAGAAAAACGAATAGGGCTCGCTCTAAGCGACCCTTTAGGATTGACTGCACAGGGTCTGCCGACAATGCAAGTAAAAAACGAACAGGAGATCTTCTCAAAAATTTCAGAAGTAATTAAAGAAAAAAATGTTGACCTGATTGTTTTTGGACTGCCAAAAAATATGAATGGCACATTAGGACCGCAGGCAGCAAAAGTTCAGGAATTTGCAAAAAAGATTGAAGAAATCAGCAAATTACCTGTAGACTTTGAAGATGAGAGATTGAGCACCGTAAGGGCAGAACAGATTCTGCTTGAAGCCGATACCAGCAGAGCAAAGAGGAAAAAATCTATTGACCGTCTTGCTGCAGTAATCTTTTTACAATCTTATCTTGACCGAAAAGGTTTTGAAAAGAATGAGAAAAATAATTAAAGGATTTTTTAATATCCTGCTATTTTTGTTTTTAATCTCATTTCTGTTTTCCATACTATTTTCTGTCTGGGTTTTTACCCCTGTTGGGAATGGTGCTTCAGTAGAGAAGGTAGTTGAGATTCCATACGGTTTCAGTACAGCTGAAATAAGGGGATTATTGGAAAAAGAAAAACTAATCAGATCCCATAATTACCTCTTTCCTGTAATTACCAAGTTATTAAAAATTGATGGGAGACTACAGTCAGGAGAATATCAATTCAGTCCCTCCCAGAGCCTTGCTGAAATAATCGAACAGATGGTCAAAGGAAGAGTACTGCGGTATCGCATAACTATTCCGGAAGGGTTACACAAAGGGCAGATTGCCCGCCTGCTGACAGATAAGGGAATAGTGGAATATGATAATTTTTTGAATTTAATTGATGCGGAACAACTTTACCGCGAAGGGTATCTTTTCCCTGATACCTATGAATTTCCTAAAAATTTTGGTGCTGAAAAAGTATTAAAAGCCATGAAGGTGCGTTTTGATGAAGTGGTACTAGGCAGAATAGACCCTGAACAGAAATTTCCGCTCGACTTGAATTTCGAGCAAATAATAGTCCTCGCATCTATTATAGAAAAGGAGGCACTGGGGACTGAAGATAAACCGAAAATAGCTTCCGTTTTTTATAATAGACTGGCTGACGGCATGCGTTTGCAGTCATGTGCAACAATTCAGTATTTATTAGAAAAACCGCAGGAACGACTTACACAGCAGGATCTAGAGATAGAATCACCATTTAATACCTATCTTCATCCCGGACTACCGCCTGAACCTATCTGTAATCCGGGATTAGAATCAATTCTGGCAGCAGTTTATCCTGCAGAAGAAGATTTTTTCTTTTTTGTGCTGGGCAAAGAGGGGAAACATATCTTTTCTAAAACATATCAGGAACATCTTAATAATAAACCATAATATTTCATTTTTACTTTAATAAAGAAAGAGCATAATTTAAAACTCAATTGATGATTACAATCACTATTTTTCATTATTTCTGCTAATTTTACTTGATTATCCTCTTTAAATGGTATACCTGATAAGAATATATTGTTATACTATATTTGTTTTATGGGCGAATTATAATCAATAAATAATAAATATTCCTTCCCATATTTACGCTCTAAGGATATGTGAGAGGAGATTACAGGAGTAGAAATGAAACCCCTGATAATAGGCATTACCGGTGGAACCGGTTCCGGCAAGACAACAGTTGCTAAAAAGATTGCCAGCGGGATTAAAGAGAAAAAAGCAATCATTATTGCACAGGATTCTTATTACGTAGATCTGTCCCATCTTACTCTGAAAGAGAGAAAAAAATTCAACTTTGACCATCCGTCAGCTTTTGATAATAATCTGCTAATTGAACATCTCAATAAACTCATCAGATATGAAGCTATAGCAATGCCTCAATATTCATTTCAAGATTACACCAGAAAAAAACAGAGCAAAAGAGTAAATCCAGCTGAAGTGATAATTCTTGAAGGAATATTGATTTTAGAAGATAAAACTATCAGAGATTTGCTCGACATAAAAATATATGTTGATACAGATTCCGATGAGCGGTTTATCCGCAGGCTAATGCGCGATACCAGGGAGAGAGGAAGGACTCTCTCATCAGTTGTTGAACAATACTTGAAAAAAGTTAAGCCAATGTTTTTGCAGTTTGTGGAACCTTCCAAAAAATATGCTGATATTATTATCCCGCAGGGCGGATTAAACAGGGTTGCCATAGACATCATAATTACCAATATAAACGCCCGGCTCAAGCAGTAACATATTATTGCTATAACTATCCATTTACAATATCGTTTATTAGTAATAACATAAAAATGATGCAAGCATATAACAAATTGAAACTAACTTGAATAGCAAAAGGAGACATAATGTCAGGTTTGCTTAAATTGTTAATACCGGATGTATATCTGGAAAATATCAATGCCATTGATAGTAAAAAATTGAAAGAGAAAAAGAATATTAAAGGAATTATCCTTGACCTTGATAACACTATTATTCCAAAAGGAACCCGATATCTTGATGAGCAGATCGTCCGCTGGATAGAAGAAGCGAAAAGGAACGGGATAAAAATATGTCTTGTTTCAAATACACATACCGATTTTTCCGAAATTATCACAAAACTTGAGATACCTTTCTTTTACAGCAGATACAAACCTATGAAAAAACCCTTTTTGACTGCCATGGAGACAATGAATACAGATAGCAATGAAACTGCTGTCATCGGTGACCAGATTTTTACAGATGTATGGGGAGGCAACCGTTTAAAACTTCTTACCATACTGGTACGTCCCTTGAGCAGACGTGATTCGCTGGGTACAGTTATCTTCAACCGTACATTTGAAAAATTACTTTTTTCATTATGGTTAAAAAAAGGAAAAATAAAATTGAAAGAGGGTAAATGGCCCGAGTAATCATTATTCTTCCAAATTTACCCGCCTCAAATCCTGTGTTTATAAATCCTTAACTTAATATCTGCATTCAAATAAAATCTATTCTTCTCATCACTTCTCATCTTTTTAACTCTTCTCACCCTATAAAATTAACCTATAAATCTGCCTGTAACAGCACCTGAAAATTTTACGACTTTTCACAATAACGAAAAGTATAATAAAAAATACAAAATACAAATATTAAATTATCAGTTTAAGTATTAGCAGAAAGAGAAATTGTCAGTATAATATATAAGTGAAATACAGATATAATATTTAAAGTATTTGCCCTTTTTATTTTACGAAGGTATAATATTAAAAATTAATCCATCTAAAATAAATAATAAATAGCAATAAATAAAAAGGTCAATCCTGAAATCTGTAAGGAAAAGAAAGGTCAGAGATGGTAGCCCGCTTTGTAAAAGAAAAAGGAATAACAGGCGATTTTTTATTAAATCTGCTGATAAATAAGAAAATTATCGGAAGCAAGGAAATAGACGATATTTGTCAGAAGCAGATTAATAATAAGACCTCTATCGAAAGAATTATCCTCTCTTCAGGCATAATAAACAAAAAAGAGATGATGAAACTACTTTCAGAAGAGATTGGCGTTCCCTATGTTGAGCTTGAGGGCAAGAGTTTTGACCCAACCGTCGTCGCTACACTATCTGAGGAGATTTCCCGTAAGCACAATATAGTTACTATCGGTAAAAATAAGGGAAAACTCGTTGTCGCTATGGCAAACCCACTCGATGTCTACATACATGATGAGATCCGTATCACTACCGGTTTTGAAGTGGAGCCATACCTCGCTTTTAAAGATGATATCAATAAGGCGCTCGATTCAGTATACGGTATCACTGAAAACTGGCAAAACATGATAGGAGATATTGCCGCACTGCCCGTTACCGCTGTTGAAGAAGAAGCAGAGGAGATGGAGATAACAAAGGGTATTTCCGAAAGTCATGAGACTCCGGTTATCGCTCTGGTCAATCTTATTATGCTCAGAGCTATCAAGGAGGGAGCGAGCGACATACATGTGGAACCTTCCGGTGATAAGAACCTCAAGGTTAGGTATCGTATTGACGGTATACTGCATGATATCATGTCACCTCCCAGAAGTCTGCATATGGCAATAATCTCCAGAATAAAGATTATGTCTAATCTTAATATAGCCGAAAGGCGTCTGCCGCAGGATGGAAGGATTAAGGTACAGGTACACGGAAGAGAAGTTAATTTTAGAGTATCTACTATTCCGGCTGTTAATGGTGAAAGTGCTGTCTTGAGAATATTAGACCCGGCTCAAATAATGCTTGACCTGAAATCTATCGGTTTTTCTGATGAAAATTATGAAAAATATCAGCAGCTGATAGAAAAGCCAAATGGCATTATACTCGTTACAGGTCCTACCGGCAGCGGTAAATCTACTACCCTTTATGCAACCTTAAATATCTTAAATTCGGTAGAGAAAAAGATTATGACTATCGAAGATCCTGTTGAATACCGTTTGGATGGTATAAGTCAATTACAGGCAAAACCAAAAATAGGCCTCACCTTTGCTGCCGGATTGCGCAGTTTTCTCCGTCAGGACCCTGATATTATGCTGGTAGGAGAAATAAGGGATAAAGAGACAGCCGATATCGCTATACAGTCAGCTCTAACCGGCCATCTGGTCTTGAGTACTCTGCACACAAATGATGCGCCCAGTTCAGTCATTCGTCTGGTAGATATGGGTATTGAACCATTTCTAATCTCATCATCAGTTATTGGAGTAGTTGCTCAGAGATTGGTGCGTAAGATATGTTCCTATTGTAAAAAAGAAGCTGCCATCACAGATGAGATAAAAATGGTTATGGAAGAGTTCAATATTCCCCCCGGTGAAATAAGACTATTCCATGGGGAAGGATGTCCACATTGCAAGGGGACAGGTTATAAAGGCAGAACAGCAATATTTGAATTGATGGTGATAAATGAGCCGATAAGAGAATTAATTTACAAAAATGCGCCTATTTCTGAAATCAGAGCTACTGCTATAAAAAAAGGTGGAATGATTTCTTTAAAAGAAGATGGTTTAAATAAGATAAGTGAGGGTGTTACCACACTGGAAGAAGTAATGCGAGCAACATCCAGCTGATACATTGTTAATGTAATAAACGGAAAAACATTCAATCCATTAAATTATTTATCAAAAGATTTTCTAAAAAATTTTAAAACTTTTTGACTGGAGCATTACTTTTATAGTAATGGCTCACTTTCTTTGTTGATAAGAAAGACATTAAATTTTACCCTGCATCAGATTAACTTTACAGCACTTTAAAATTTCTGCTAAAATAAGAGTATAAAATATAGAATCATCACATATATCTCTACAATAATAGTATACGAATATAAAATATGCTGTTATACTATATTTAATCATATTATGCAAATACAGCACAGCCGAATTTTGTCTTTTCTGTTTTATATGTCTGTTAAATCAGGAGGTGTAATAAATAATGGCAACCTATACCTATAGAGCCAGAGATAATGCTGGAAAATTATTTTCTGGAATAATGGAGGCAGATAGCCAGGAAGCAGTTATTGAACGCCTGAGAGAATTGAGATATTTTATCATATCAGTAAATAAAAAAAGACAGACCGGCTTATCTACCGAAATAAATCTTTTCAAAAGTATCAAGATAAGAGACCTGGCAATCTTCTACCGGCAATTTGCCACAATGGTAAATGCAGGTCTCGCACTGGTCAGCTGTCTCGATATATTATCAAAACAGACCGAAAACAAACTGTTAGCCCGGAAGGTAGGAGAAATCAAAAAGAGTGTTGAGCAGGGCTCCACACTTGCCGATGCCTTTGCCAGTCACCCGGAGACCTTTTCCAAGCTGTATATCAACATGATTAAGGCCGGAGAGCTGGGCGGAGTGCTTGATGATGTTTTAAACCGTATGGCTACCCTGATGGAGAAAGAATATGAACTCCGTCAGAAAATTAAATCAGCTATGACCTATCCCGTCTTTATCTTTGGGGCTGCCTTTGTAATGGGAATATTTGTCCTCGTTTTTATTTTACCCCAATTTGTACAGGTATTCCAGCAATTCGGCGGAGAGATGCCCTTTTTAACCAAGATGCTGGTCGCAGTGACTACGGCGTTTAACCGGTACTGGTATATCTTTTTTGGTGCGCTCGCTCTCCTTGTATTCGCTTTTCTATCCTATAACCGTACCAAACAGGGTCATAAGAATATAGACCGATTAAAGTTAAAATTACCCATCTTTGGTAACCTCTTTTTAAAGACATCTATCAACCGTTTTACCAGAACACTCGGCACCTTAATCCGCAGCGGGGTCCCCATTATTCAGTCTCTTAAAGTATCAGCAGAATCTATCGGTAATGATATTCTGGCAGAAGCGGTAATGAGTGCTGCGGAAAGAATTAAAGAGGGGCAGAGTATCTCCACACCGCTGGAGGAGAGCAGGGTATTTCCGCCTATGGTTACTCAGATGATTATGGTTGGTGAGGAGAGCGGTGAGCTGGAAAGTATGCTAATAAATGTTGCTCAGTTCTATGATCAGGAAGTGGAAAGAGCAGTTGAACAGCTTACCTCTGTCATAGAACCCATTCTAATGATTGTTGTTGCCGGAGTTGTCGGCGTGATGGTTATAGCAATGTATCTCCCCATATTCAGTATGGTAAATTTAATACAGTAGGAGAAGCAGTAAGAGAAAGCAGCAATTATATATAATAATATATAGGTAGGAGTGGTAATAGTTATGCCAGAAAAAGAGGCAGTCAGCAGTCCTGCTGAACAGAATAACAGCATGAAAATAGTTGAAGAACATATGGATTTTTTAAAAGAGATTGTAAAGGGTTTTGAAAATTCCGGTGAGCAGGAAGAAGACCTTCTTCAAGCCGGTTATATCGGTCTCTTGAATGCAGCTAATCTCTATCAGAAACAGGAAGACATCACATTTAAAGAATATGCCAATCATTTAATCAGCGGAGAGATAAGAAACTATATCAGAGAAAAGAATAGAAGAACTAATATCCCTGAATGGCTCTCTGTAATGATAAATAAGATGCTTAACCAGCTGCTCTCATCATATCGGGCACAATATAACAAATTTCCCGATATAAATGAACTTTCCCGTATGCTGGAACTCTCACCCGATATACTGAAGGAAGCGCTTAAAGCGCGAAAAGCTGCGCAGGAGATATCTATTGACAGACAGAGGAGAGAGCTGATTGACCTGCAGGAGCCGATAGATATCTCAAAAATAAGAAGAGAAATTAAGAACAGAAAATATGGTAACAAATAAGATTAGTGATGATATTGTCCATAAATATAAACCGTTGGTCAGGTCTATAGCCCTTAAATATATCAATTCCGGTGAACTGCTGGAAGATCTGGAGCAGATTGGTTACCTGGGGTTAATAAATGCTCACAACCTCTTCGATGAAAAGAAGGGTGTCAAATTTGAGACATATGCCTACTGGCTTATAAATGGAGAAATACGTCACTATATCCGGGACAAAAACTCAGTGGTGAAGATTCCACACTGGATAAGGGATTATAACCGTAAAATTGACTCCTTTATAGAATCCTTCCGTAAGGAACACCGGAGATTCCCCACTGTGGAAGAGATGTCAGCACATTTCAATATCACCGAAGAGGGTATTATGGAAATCCTGAAGGGCAGAAATGCTGTACAGGTGGTCTCTTTAGATAAAGGATTGAGACAGAATGATGAATCGACTATCCCTGTCCTGGATAAAATTAAAAGTAAAGAATATCAGAGCTTTCAGCTCCCGATAGAAGATGTCATCTTCTTAAAGAATATTTTTAATAAACTGAAGACAATTCAAAAACAGGTAATCTATTACATCTTTTACAAGGACCTGACTCAGGTCAATATTGCTAAAAGAATGGGGCTAACCCAGAGGCAGGTTTCCCGTATCAAACAGGAAGCATTAGAAGAACTAAGAAAGAATTTTGAATAAAGGAGTTAGACAGAATGCTTGGTAAAAAGATAGTGGTAAAATACAACAATGGTTCTTTAGTAAAGGGGTTTACTATAGATTTCAATCCAGATGAAGATATCTTCCATCTCTATGTTATAGATGAAGAGACGGAAGAGGCAGATGAAGATAAAAAGATAAAAATAAATATCAATGATATAAAAGCGGTCTTCTTTGTGAAGAGCTTTAAAGGGAATAAGGATTACAAAAAAGTCAGGACCTTTAATGGCTATCCTGCAGGCGCTCTCACCGAACGGAGAATAATTGTTATTTTTAAAGATGGTGAAAATTTTTACGGCACCACACACAGCTAT
>JAXGTM010000002.1:0-36965 GCA_040774925.1 Atribacterota bacterium
AAATAAAAATAAAAAAGAGCATAATTAAAGAAGAAATTTCTATAACAAAATTTAATATTTTTAAAAAAATGGACAGGAGGAGCAGATAAGATAGAACATACAATGAGTGTATGATGTGCTAATTATATAGTAATATTCGTATCATTGAGAAAAATTATTTTTGATGAGCGGTTTTTTTCTTTTTTAATATTTTCAGACGGAAAAAGTCTTCTCTTTCCTTTTCTTCCAGTTCTTCGGTGATTTTCTTTACTATTAATTCATATTTTGGAATCTGAATATTCTTCAAGGCATTTGCTCTTTTCTGTGTTCTTTTAATTTCAGCAGCCAGCTTGAATATTGAGTCCTCAATTTCAGCCAGATCATAGACTAGATATTTTACCGCTTGAAATTTTTGTAAAGCCACATCTAAAGCAGTATTTGTGTGATAGAAGCTATAGCTTGGTTCAATCTGATGCCGTTCATATTTTAATTGAGGTATTTCAACACCCATTACGCTCTGTGAAAGAACATTAAATTCTGTTGCCTGAGGAATTGATTTTGCAATTTCAGTCACTTCATTTATTCCTAAAGTTATATTAGCAGCAGTCAGTGCTTCATATGCCTCTTTAAATGTATTTCTTAATCTTTGCTGTGCCTCTTTTGCCCTTTCGACATAATCCATCATGCTGTTAATAAGAACATTTCTCTTTTTGTCTAATAATTCGAACCCTCTTTTAGAGAAATCGAGTGCGGTTTGTGCAGCAATCAGATTAGTTTTAGTGGCAGCAATGCTTACTTTCATAAAGTTTACTTCCCAAGAAATTTCTCAAGTATAGCGGGATCTATCCTGTTTAGTTCCTGTTCGGGCAGAATTTTAACAAGTTCCCACATCAGATCGAGTGTTTGATTGAGGTCACGGTACTCTTCAAAACCCTGTTTAACAAATTTTCCTTCAAATTGTCTGCCAAATTCCATATAACTCTGGTCTGTATAGGAAAGGTCGTCTTCACCTATAATCTGGGATAAAGCTCTTATCTCATGTACTTTGGAATAAGAGGAAAAGACCTGATTGGCTATATCAGCATGGTCTTCTCTGGTGAACTTTTTTCCAATTCCATCTTTCATTAAACGGGATAGTGAGGGCAATATATTTATAGGAGGATTTATTCCGAGCTGATGTAAAGAACGACTCAGCACTATCTGTCCTTCGGTGATATAACCGGTAAGATCTGGCACAGGATGGGTAATATCATCATTTGGCATCGTTAATATTTGAATCTGCGTAATACTCCCATTAGAACCGGTCAGCATACCAGCCCTTTCATAGAGGCTGGCTAAATCAGAATAGAGATATCCAGGATATCCTTTACGGGAAGGAACCTCCTCTCTTGCAGAGGAAATCTCTCTTAATGCCTCACAATAATTAGTCATATCGGTCATAACCACCAGCACATGTTTATTGCATTCAAAAGCGAGATATTCAGCTACTGTTAACGCACATCTGGGCGTTATTATTCTTTCCATAACCGGATCATCTGCCAGATTTAAAAACATGGTTATTCTGTCTATCACTCCAGAATCATCGAATACTTTGTAAAAAAAATCAGCTTCATCGTATTTTATACCTATGGCAGCAAAAACAATGGCAAAATCACTCGATTCCTCTTCAGAGATACGTGCCTGTTTAACAATCTGTGCAGCTAATTCGTTATGAGGAAGTCCATCTCCTGAAAATATGGGTAATTTTTGTCCTCTGATTAAAGTCATAAGGCCATCGATGGTGGATATTCCAGTCTGTATATAGTTTCTGGGGTAAAGTCTGGCGATGGGATTCATAGGCCTGCCATTGATATTGTAATTCTTCTTTGAATATATTTCTCCTGCGCCATCGATAGGTTTTGCCAGACCATTGAAAGTTCTGCCCATTACTTCCAGTGAAACAGGTATTTCCATAGGTTTTCCAGAAAAACTTACCGCAACATTATTCAATGAAATTCCTGATGACCCCTGAAAAACCTGTATAATTACTTTATCATGATCTATCTGTACCACCTGCCCTGTCCGATATCCTTTTTCTGGTATTTCAATCTCTACAATCTCTCCATATGATGCATTTAAAACTTTATGCATTATTATCAACGGACCTTCTGCTTTATCTAACTTGAGATACTTAATCTTCATCAACAGAACCTTCTTTATACATATTTTCTAAATTATCATAATATTTATTAATTTTCTTTATCATCTCTAAAAATAAACCATCTGCTTCAGTACTTATGTTATATTTCATCATAATTACTTCAGAATACAATTCTTCATTTTTTACCTGAGAAAGTGGAATATTCTTTTTAATACATGAATACGCTCTGTTGTGAAGGGTATCAATTACCTTTAACATATTGTATTGATCGGGTAAAATTGTGTACCGGTCCTGTATATGAAAAGCATTCTGCTGCAAATAACCAACCTTTATTATTCTGGCAATTTCCAGTATTATTCTCTGTTCATCAGGTAAAACATCTTCTCCGATCAGTTTTACAATATCCATCAGCTTGTTTTCTTCAATGAGAATACTCATAAATTTATTTCTAATATCCATCATTTCCGGAGATATGTTTTCTTTAAACCAATCTCCCAATATAGAAATATAGCTACTGTATGATAAGAGCCAGTTTATGGAAGGAAAATGTCTGGCATATGCTAATTCACGGTCTAAACCGAGAAATGCGCCTACAATTCTTTTGGTAGAGGTGGTAACAGGTTCAGAAAAATCTCCTCCTGCAGGGGACACTGCACCTATAATGGTAACCGAGCCCTCTGAATTATTGAGGTTCTGACAATACCCTGCTCTTTCATAAAAAGCTGCCAATCGTGACGAGAGATAAGCCGGATACCCTTCCTCAGCAGGCATCTCTTCTAACCTGCCCGAAATTTCTCTCAAAGCTTCTGCCCAACGGGAAGTTGAATCAGCCATTACTGCTACATTGTATCCCATATCTCTGAAGTACTCTGCTATGGTAATCCCGGTATAGATAGATGCTTCACGTGCAGCGACAGGCATATTGGAAGTATTTGCAATAAGTATAGTACGGTCCATTAAAGGGTTATCTGTTTTTGGGTCGTTTAATTTAGGGAAGTCCTCTAGGACTCCTGTCATCTCATTTCCTCTTTCACCACAACCGATATAGACAATCAAATCTGCGTCACTCCATTTAGCCAGCTGATGCTGTGTGATGGTTTTACCTGTACCGAATCCACCTGGAATAGCAACAGTACCGCCTTTGGCTAAAGGGAAAAAAGTGTCTATAATACGTTGACCTGTTATGAGCAGTTTTTCCAGAGAAAGCCTCTGTGTTATTGGCCTTGGTTCTCTTATCGGCCACTCCTGAGCAAGCTTTATTTCATGGCTTTGTCCTTCTTCGTCAACTACTGTAAGCAGATTATCCTGAATAGTATAATGACCATCCGCCACTACCCTAACTACCTCTCCGCGGATATTTGTGGGAACCATTGCTTTATGTATTATCAGAGTAGTCTCCTGTATTTCGGCAAAAATACTGCCAGGCTCTAAAAAGTCTCCCTCTTTTACTATTATTTTAGTATCCCATAATTTTTCAGTATCCAGTGTAATCAACCCGATACCTTCTGGAATGAACTTATTTCCCATCTCATATATTTTAGAAAGAGGCCTTTCAATACCATCGAATATCTGTCCTATTATGCCTGGACCTAATTTTACAGATAGGGGTTTACCGGTTCCATTCACCTCTTCTCCGATTTTCAGACCGATAGTCTCTTCATATACCTGAATTGTGCCTACTTCACCTTCCAGAGAGATTATCTCTCCAATAAGTTTTTTATTCCCCACTGTTACCATCTCACGCACCTGAAACCCCTCTAAGTGGTCTGCTTTTACTACAGGTCCATTAATATAAATCACATGTCCTAAACCTGGCATCTCAACTCACCTTAACCCCTTCCAGATATGGAGAAAGAACCTCTCCAATAATCTTTTGGCTATCTTCCAGAATTGTATCGATGGTATAATCAACCTCCAGGCGGCCATCTCCGCTTTTCACAAAAACACCGCCTAATAAATGATTCTCAGCATCAATCTGGTAGGAATCTTTATTTCTTAAAGAATTTACAGCATCAAGAATTATTTCACCTCTATTATTAATATCATTTTTATTAAACTTAATATAGATGAATTGCTCTTCAGAACACATTGCTAATACTTTATCTATTGCTCCTATCAGAAAGCTGGTATATTCTTCTGATTGCATGAAAATTCTAACTTTTTTCTTCACTTCAGTATTTACAATTTCTATCAATTCTGTTCTTTTTTTCAACAATGCTCTGCGCATGTTAGATTTGCCTTTTAAAATGAGATGTTGTTTACGATTTTGAATCTCTTTAGTAGCTTTATCTATTTCTCTTTTTTTCTTCTCTTCATATTCATCAATTATTTTCTTTATCCTATTTCCGTGATTTTCGATTAAAATGTCCTGTTTTCTTTGAAAATCGGCTTCTATTCTTTCTATAATAATTTTGGTAAAGAGTGAATTTTTATCTTCGATTGTATTTGGCATAATAATTTTTCACCTCAAATCTTGAGCCCTATGGAATCTCTAATAAACCCGGTTAATACATCTGGAGGACGCCTGCTTCCATGTCGGTCAGGTATTTCTACCACTATAGGGAGTTTTACGGACAGTTTTATTTCATTTATTTCTTCCTGTACCCTCTCAACCAGTAATTCCGTAATAAGAAGGATACCGAGGTCCTCTTTCTCTTTAATTTTTTCTAATTCTTTTAGTATTTCTTCTCTTTCATGTACTACTACACCTTCTACACCAGCCAATCTCATTCCTGCTAAGGTGTGTGTATTATCACTAATTAAAAAGATTTTCATTTTCTAACCTTTTAAAATACTTAAACTATGTGCTAAAAAATTTATAATCTGCCCAGTATCATAATAGAGACAATTAAGCCGTAGATAGCTATGCCCTCTGCAAGGCCGACAAATATTAGAGTTTTTCCCAAAATATCAGGATCTTCTGATACAGCACCCAGGGCTGAAGAACCGACTGCTCCAACAGCATAACCGGCACCGATAGTAGCCAATCCAGTAGAGAGCGCCGCTGCTAAAAATCCCATCCCTGAATGAGAATCTGATGAGGACTGTGCTCTGGCAATATCTGGAATTAAGAAAAAAATAAAACCTACTACTATAACAAGATAAGTTATCATAGATACTTTTACTATCTTTCTTATTCTAAATAAATTACTACAATCCTTTTTTAGGGTGAGGTAAAGCCCGCCTGCTATAGTTAATCCTGATATGGCCATCGCAATAAATAATATTATGTACATCTAACTAAACCTCCGTTTTTTGAATTGATATAATTACAAAATTTATTTTTGACAGAATTAATAAAACAAAATAGTTTATAACTAAAATTTTATTTCTCTTTTTGAGGATTAGCAAATATAACCTTTGCCGGAATATATTCAATCCCATCTCCTCTATAAAACTTTGTGAACATCTCGTAATACTCCAAACGCAAAGCCTGAATAAATACAATCAGCCCTTCCAGTGATAGAATGACAAGGTTGCCAATAAATAAGACAGTCCAGTTACCCCAGGCACTTGACATCATATTTGCCAGAGTCAGAAATGCAATAAACAATCCTACATGATTGAGGGCAAAGGCACCAACCCTGAGAAAAGAGATGGTGTTGGAAAGCATTGATAAGAGCATCTCTATCAGGCCAAACCCGCCTTCGATATATTCGTTAGCAGAAAGTTTTTTAAGTGATCTATTTGAAATAAATAATCTTTTTGCAATTGCTTCTTTAAAGAACATGATAGATAGGAGTGCTAATAGAGTTATTGTTATGATGAGAGCAAAATCTTTATGCTGAATGAAAACCCTATAGACGGTATAAAGCAGTAAAAGGTAAAAAAGAAATCCTGTCAGACCGTTTTCTCCCAGTATGGCATCTTTTAGATTATTTTCTTTTACAGAATTTACAATACCTAAAATATAGCTGAACAGAATAAAGAATATGCCAAATAATACTGCAATAATTAACATATTATCAATATTGGACATCGGTCTGATAACCATTGCAGGAAGAATCTCTTCTGAACCAAAAACACTACCGTAAATAAAACCAAAAATTATTGAACTTAATCCCAGCCTATTCAGTAATCCGCCAAAATCTACCTTTTTATAGACATATTCCAGGATTATACCGGCTAACAGCATAACTAACCCCTGCCCTACATCTCCAAACATCGCTCCGAAGATGAACATATAGGTTAAAGCAAAAAATACTGTAGGGTCCTTTTCCTGATAGGAGGGTATACCGTACATTTTTACTAAACTTTCAAAAGGTTTAAATAACTTTATATTGTTCAGTTTGGTGGGAGGAGTAGCAGAGCAAGGCTTTTTAACAGGGTCGACTACAATGATCAATTTATCATTAAATCTTCTTTCCAATTCCTCTTTTAGCCTTTCTATCTCGTCAGCAGGTATAAACCCGAATAGGAAAAATAATTTTTTACCTATGGCAACTTTTGGTTTTAATTCTTCAATTTTTTTCTCCATTTCCAATCTGGAGAACATCTTTTCCAATTCATCCTTGTACTGAACTTTATAGTTTTCAATAGTTTCTTTTGATGCTTCGATCATTTTTTGGTCATGTTCGATGCTGCTGGTTAATTCCGCTAATATATCCTCAATATTGCCTTTAAGGTCGTAAGGAATGGGTAAAATAGTATAATTAAGTGAACTGAATATTCTTTTCAATGTTTCTTCTAAAGTAAGGGGCGCTATATAGAGCAAAGTAACATATTTACCTTCTGTTGCTAATCTAAGTACTACCGCCGGAATATTAAAATAATTTTTTTTAAGTTTGTCATAATTTTCTCTCGTAATTCGAATTAATCTAAAAACCAGGTATTTCATACCGAAAAGGCGTTCAACATCCAGGTCTAATCCGGAAAGGTATCTCAAGTTGTTAATATATTCTCTTTTTTTGTCAATCTCCTTCTGTCTTTCTTCTATATCCTGAACCGTCTTTTCAATTACTTTATATATCCCTAAAAACTGTTTCATGAAATTATCATAATCATATTCTTCTTTTAAAACATCTTCTTTCAAAAAAGGTTTTATATCAAAAAGATCATGAAAAAGATTGACAATTTTTTCTTCTTTAGCAAGATTTCTTCTTTCTGAATAATGTTTTAAATAGGGCTCTTCTTCTAATGCCTCAATATTTCTTTCAGTGGGAGGAAGAAAAAAATCGGCTGAGTTAACTCTTGCTAAAGCATCTATCATATGGACATTGCTCTGTAAGATAATTGAACGCATGACAACATTTAAGATGCTCTTTGGCCCAATAACCCCGACAATTTTCATTTCTGCTACACTCATAAATTACTCCTTGGATTAAGCAACCCTTACTAAATATTTTTTAGCTTCTTCTCCTGGCAGTTTGTATCTTATGCTCTCAACAATCGAAATAATATCTTTTATTTCCATCTCCAGCTGCCAGATATAAGCAATTGTTTGAATAATGCTATGCGGAAATTTTCTGTTTAATTGCCCAAGCTGTTTGTAAATAAATCTATTTATATGTCTTTCCATATATATATCTGTAGAAAACTCTTCTTTTCCGAACAAAGAGCCATAGTATGAGCCGGATATTAAACGATTGAGATTTTCTAAGCTCTTTGTATAACACATTCTTTGCCTATCTTTATAAGACAATTTATCGCCAAAGTTTATTGTATAGTTGAGCAATTCTTCAGGTGATAGCTGATAAAATTTTTTACCTCTGTATATCCACTGTATATTATACAAATCAGCTAATAAGCCCTCCCATTTTCTTATTAAAGATCTGTCTGTTGATAAGAGATTCAATCTTTTTTGTTGGGTAATATTGTAATAGCTGTTATCCAGAACCATTTCGAAACGAAAAAGATTTTCTCTCTTTCCATCAATGAGCGGTATTACATACTCGAAAAATTCTGTTCCTTCGAGTAGAAATATCAAATCTCTGACAGTTTTTGCTTTAAAGAGTTTTTCAGGAACAATCTCACTATGTTTTCCTAAAAAAGAGAGTGGCTTCCCTATTTCTCTGGGATTTTCTCCATTAAAAATACTTCTAGCCAGTATTTTTAAATCTCTTATTTCATGTTTCAAATAAAATGAACGTACCAGTGTTCGATAATCATCCCTGAAATAGAAGATTAATTTATCGATATTGGCAACCATTTTTTTTATCAGAATATCTTCAATATCCCGTCTGCTGATTGTTTCAATCGTTATTTCTTCAAAAAGTTTCTGATAGGAAGTGTAATCTTTCAAATAGCCAGCTGCCTCTGGTACAGAGGTCATTTTAAGCATGTCCAGATAATTCTGCTTATTCAAAAATTCTCTTTCCAGGACTTTTATCTTTGTATTTACGGCCGAAAATAATACGATTCTATCCATTATCTTCCTTATTCAGATTGAAAATTCGTCTAATTATTTCTTCAAGAATGTAATCTAAATCTTCTTCAAATTTCTGCTGCATATCCTCTATTATTCTTTTATTCTCAGCTCTAAGTTCCTTAATTTCCTGTTTTGCTTCCTGTTCTATCTTCTTTTTAATACAATTGCTCTCATCTTCAATCTGTTTCTTATAATTTCTGGTAATTTCCAATTCCTCTTCTCTAAATTTGCTAGCCAGTTCACGCAATTGTTCTTTCCTGTTCTCATTAATTTTAATTGCCTGATAATCAAGGTTTATCAGGTTTTTAATTATTTCAATATCTTCCAAAACAGTACTCCTTTTAGAAAGATAAATATTTTTCTATTTCAATTTAATTGTACATTTATATGTCTATAATTTAAATAATTTAACAACAATAATTATGAGGTCTAATATTTTTGACCATATACAAAATAAAATATTTTTTATTCCCTTTAAAAGCTGAAACCATATTTAAAATTTTATAAATTAGTTAGAAGAAATTTTTACTTTTTAAATAGTTCAGACACTCTCGGTAAAAACAATAAACAGGGCTACTATGATTCCTGCCACAAAGGTCAATAATGAATGCTTTTTTTCATGCCCCCTTGCCTCTGGTAACAGATGAGATGCTGACAGATATATTAATACTCCTACCACAAAACCGAGCAGTATTCCCAGGACAGATGTATTTAGTCTGGAAATAAAAGGATATGCAATCAATGCCCCGAGCGGGGTAGTCATCCCAGAAACTAAAAAGGCAAAGAAAAAAGCTTTTCTTCTGCTAATGTTGCTTTCTGTTAAAACAGAAAAAGTAATAACACCTTCTGCAAACTCATGAACTACCAGACCTATTCCGGCTAAAAACCCGGTAAGAATTCCATTGCTAAAAGTAATAGTATATATTATGCCATCAATAAAAGAATGCAGGGCTATCCCCTCGATAGCTGTAATTCCAAATGCCAGTGATTTCTGTTTGAATTTATATTGAAATAGTCTATTACTGGAAAACATAAATAAAAAACCTAATAAAGCAGCAAAACCGGCATAAGAGGTCTTTCCCACTGCCTCTGGAAAAACCAGCACCAGGGGTACTGTAATCAATATACCTGCAGCAAAACACATAAAATAAGTGTTGGCCCTTTCAGCCAACCCCTTGTTTTTATATATGGTTATTATGCCAAGGGTATTGATAGTTAAAGCAAACAGGGCAAAAAGGACAATCCAGGCAAATACGCCCAATTCATACATAGGTTTTTTTCTTCCAATTAAAAAGTAGTTGTAAAATTTTAATTATCGGTAAATGTGGAATTCTTAAATATACGGGAGGTATCTTTTCTCTTTCTTCTGTCACTGTATCAATTACAGTTCATCACTCATGAATAAATTCACTAAAAACTCACTTAAAAAGAAAGAGATACGGGCTGTAATTCAAGGACTCTAAACAAAAATTTACTACTACATTATAATAAAATATTTCAGCTATAATATCAAGCTATATTTGAAAAAACATAAATATCAGAATTGTATAAAGCAAAAGTTCAGTTATCATTATGTATTTGCTATATTTTACCTTATTAGCAAATACATGGTAAAATAATAGTAGTTATAATTAGTTATAAGATAAAAAAAATAAAATTCTATTAATAGAACCGCTATTTTCATTAGAATGGAGGTTTATTTCTATTAAAAATATAATTATGAATAAATATTTTTTAATCTTCCCGATATTATTTAGTCTTTTGCTTTTGTCTCTAGTACCAGTAAGTGCAATAGCTGAAAATGATGGCACTGAAGTAGTATCACCTATTCTAGGAGGAGTACCGCAAACTGTTGAAGATAACTTTATCCTTGAACCGGAAGAATATCTGGTAGAAGTGTGGATTGAAAATCTCCGTATCCCCTGGGAACTTGTCTTTTTATCTGATAAGAGAGCTCTTCTTACTGAAAGAGCTGGTTCAGTCAGACTTATCGACAACGGTATTTTAGAGGAAAAACCTTATGTAACAATAGCCGAAGTTGAACATATAGGGGAAGGTGGCTTAATGGGTCTTGCTAAACACCCTGATTACCCCGAACAGAAATATCTTTACGTTATGTATACTTATCGAGAAGATGGGGCTCTCTTTAACAGGGTTGCCCGCTATTACGATACTGACAGTTCCATGGAATTTGATAGAATTATTATTGATAAACTTCCTGCTTCCAATGTACATAATGGTGGACGAATAGCTTTCGGACCTGATGATATGCTCTATATTACTACCGGTGATACCTGGCATTCAGCTATAGCCCAGGATATAAACATTTTAGGAGGAAAAATTCTACGTCTCACACCTGAAGGAAAAATCCCTCTTGATAATCCTTTTCCCGACTCACCGGTATTCTCTTTCGGCCATCGTAATCCGCAAGGGTTAGCATGGCACCCCGAAAGCGGAATTCTATTCTCTTCTGAACATGGTCCTACAGGTGAGTTCGGTTTATATAGCAGAGATGAGATCAATATCATTGAAAAAGGTGGAAATTATGGCTGGCCTCTAGCTGTGGGGGCAGCAGGAGTTGAACCATATAAAGATCCCCTGGTCATGTGGATGAAAACTACCCCTCCTTCCGGCATGTCTTTCTGGAATGGTTATTTATTTGTATCGACTTTGCGCAGTCAGACTCTATTAAGAATTGGATTGGTACAGAATGAAAACGAATCGTATAAAGTAGAAAGCATCGACAGATTATTTGCTGATGACTGGTCTATCGGTTCATATGGTCGCCTTCGCAGTGCTGTAACAGGATATGATAATGCATTGTATGTATTGACCAATAATTATGATGGGAGAGGTTGGCCACTGGAAGGTGATGATAAAATATTGCGTATTACTACAAAATAAAACAGAGTAGTTTTATTTCTCATAAAAATATTTTTAGAAATTCTCTTATTACATATTGCAACCTTTTATCATTACTTTTTTTAATTTAGTTAAAGCTAAAGGTATTGGAGGAAATTTTGTTAAAAAGAATATTAATTTTATTAATTTTTCTCATAGTTCCTTTCTTTATATTGCCATGCGATATTCACTCAGTATCTGAATCTGTTTATATTATTCCCGTTAAAGGGCAAATTGAACCGGGATGGTTATTATTCTTAAAACGCTCTCTAAAAGAAGCTGAGGAGGCAGGAGCAAAAGCCATTATTCTGGATATGGACACACCCGGGGGATTTATAGATACAGCTCGTGAAGCTAAAAAACTATTTGGTGAATTGACCATACCCATTTATAGTTTTGTTCATAATGACGCCCTTTCTGCAGGGGCTTATCTGGCACTTGCTACTGATGGATTTTATATGGCACCCGGCTCTACCATAGGTGCAGCTGAGCCTGTTCTTTTAACCGGGAAACAGGTAGATGAGAAGATACTCTCTTTCTGGGAAGCTGAGATGAGGAGTACAGCTGAAAGGCAGGGAAAAGACCCTTTGATTGCAGCAGCCATGGTGCGTAGAGAGTTAGTATTAGAAGGTTTAGTTAAAGAGGGAGAATTATTGACACTGACTACTCAGGAGGCAGAAAGGTTATCCTTCAGTAATGGTACAGTAAATTCTATAACAGAGCTGTTAGAAATAATTGGTTTACCCGCTAATGAGATAATTTATAGCTCCGCTACTTTCTGGGAAAAATTGAGTGGATGGGTGATTAATCCAATTGTAGCTACTGTGCTATTAATGTTGGGCTTTTTCTTTCTGGCAGTTGAATTGATGGTTGCAGGATTTGGTATAGGGGGATTTTTGAGCATATTAGCCTTCAGTCTCTATTTTGGTGGTCGTTTTTTAACCGGTATCAGCGGATGGCCAGCGCTTCTACTCTTCATTCTTGGTATTGTTTTACTATTAATAGAAGCATTCATTCCTGGTTTTGGTATCTTTGGTATAAGTGGATTAACTGCTGTAATTATTGCTATTGTACTGTCTGCGGCTTCAGCTGCTGCAGGAATATATATGCTATCACTCTCTCTCTTTACTGCTGCTATTGCCAGTTTTCTGGCTTTCAAATATTTTCAGAAAAGAGGAGCTTTAAGAAAATTTGTATTAACAGAGTCTGCTACCAGAGAAGCGGGATACAGTTCTTCTGCAGACTATAGTTATCTGGTAGGTAAATCAGGTACAACACTTACCCCTCTGCGTCCATCTGGAATTGTTGAAATAGATGGGCAGAGGTATGATACAATCAGTTTAGATGGTTTTATAGAACCAGATGAAACAGTTGAGGTAAAAAAAGTAGAGGGCTATAAAATAATTGTAGCTCAGGAAAAGAAGAGAAAAAAAGATAAATAAAATGGAGGATTAAGATTGATTATGGTAAATATGGTAAGTTTATTACCGTTTTTGGTATTAGTATTTCTTCTTGTTTTTGTTTTTTCAGTAATTTTCAGCTTTATCCCTTTAAGATTATGGATTGCTGCACTGGCAGCCGGTGTTAAGGTAGGCCTTATAAATTTAATTGGAATGAGGCTACGACGGGTTGTTCCTTCTAAGGTAGTAGAGCCTTTAATTAAAGCCACTAAGGCTGGACTGGAAGATGTTAATGTTAACAAACTGGAAGGTCATTATCTAGCCGGAGGAAATGTAGATAATGTCATTAATGCTCTTATAGCTGCACAGAGGGCAAATATAGACCTTGGATTTGAAAGAGCAGCTGCAATTGACCTGGCGGGCAGAGAAGTTTTACAGGCAGTTCAGATGAGTGTAAATCCAAAAGTAATCGAAACGCCTGTGGTAGCAGCGGTAGCCATTAATGGTATTGAGGTAAAAGCAAAGGCACGAGTAACAGTGAGGGCTAATATTGAACGATTAGTCGGAGGAGCGGGTGAAGAAACTGTAATCGCGCGAGTTGGGGAAGGTATAGTCACTACTATCGGTTCAGCAAAAACTCATAAAGATGTTTTAGAAAATCCTGATGAGATATCAAAAACTATTCTTAAAAAAGGGCTTGACTCAGGAACTGCATTCGAAATTTTATCTATTGATATTGCAGATGTAGATGTTGGAGAAAATATCGGTGCCCGATTACAGACCGATCAGGCTGAAGCTGATAAACGAATAGCACAGGCTAAAGCTGAGGAGAGAAGAGCTATGGCTGCCGCACGTGAACAGGAAATGAAAGCATATGTTCAAGAAATGAGAGCAAAAGTAGTAGAGGCTGAAGCTGAAATCCCAAAAGCTATGGCCCAAGCACTCAAAGAGGGAAAGCTTGGTGTAATGGATTATTATAATCTGCAGAATATACAATCAGATACTCAGATGAGAAGTACAATCGCTAAAATGGGACCTGATAGTGAGAAGAAAGATCCCACTGGCCAATAATAGCAGATGAGGTATTAAGGAAAAAATATCTCTACTAAAAAAGATACAGGTGCAGGAAAATGGAATTTTTAATATTTGTATTTGTAATTGTGTCAATTCTGTCTTCTTTGAATGATTGGGCAAAGAAAAAAAGAGAGAAAAAAAGAGAAAAATTCTTTGACCCATGGTCATTTGAAAGAGATTCACAGATAGAAAGATTAAAGAAAATTGGTAAGAAAGAAGACAGCTTCAAGAAAACATCTGATAAAACGAAAACTTCATTGTCAAAAGATGAAATAGGTGATGGAGTTCTGGAAAAAGAAGAGTATTTCGTGGATCATCTTATTTACCCTAAAGAGAGAGAAGAATTTATCTCCCCACCTATTGCAGGTAAACAGAAGACAAAGAAAAAGATTGTTCAGTCAATCTTATCTAAGAAAGATGAGAAAGAGGATATATTATCACCTCCCCTGCCAGATTCATTTAATCTAAGAAAAGAAGTGGCAAAGATACTTAGTAGCAGTCAACTTCCTCAGGCAATTTTAATTTCAGAAATACTGGGACCCCCTAGAGCTTTCAAACCACATAAAATAAATAATTACAAAAAATTTAATTAGAGAATAAAGAGTTAAAGCATATTGGTCTTTTTCATATTAAAAAATATCGTGATATCAGAGGTCTTCTGATATCACGATATTTTTTGTTACTTTCTCTTAATTATAATGCTTTACAATTTTTGCCATCTGTTGCAACTGCTCTTTAACCCACATATATTCTTTAATTTCAATTGTTATTATTTTAATTTATTATATATCTCTTTAATATTGGGAATATCTACACTATTTTCTTCAGCCATACGTAAAAGTGTTCCACCAAAGATATCCCCTTCATTCCTCTCGTCTCCTCTGGAATAGTCCTTTTGATAAGAAGTTGTTGTATCATAGGGAAATCCGCTGGCAATCTTCATAGAATTGTCGATTACTTCTTCTTTTAAATCTATGTTTTTGGATTTTGCAATGAGGACGATTTCTTTCATAATACTCTCTGCTAAATCTTTCAGTGTTTTATCCTCCAAAACTCCGCCAATACTTTTGCCGGAATAAGCTGTTATTAAACCAAATGCTGCTATGAATACATATTTTTCCCATATTGTGACATAAGGATTATCAAACCAATCTGCCCTTATATTCATTTCGGCAAACAATTCTTTCAGATTATTATAATCATAGTTTTTGTTTGCCGGGTCCGGGCCGTAAGCAATCCGTCCCTCTGGTCCTTTTTGCCTGATAACGCCGGGGCTTTCAATAGCGGAAGAAACATATACGGCTGCAGGGATAACTATCCCATCAGACATAATAATCCTAATTCGCTCATATATGTCGATACCATTGAGTAACGGTAGAATTATAGTATCAGAATTCATGTTTTTCCCTATTTCCATTACAGCATTATTGAGGTCATAACCTTTTACACAGAGAAGATACAGGTCAGGGGTAGGAATATTTTTTATGTTATCTGTAGCAATATTCGGAAAACCTTTTATTTCTCCCTCATAAGTATCTGAAATTATACTTATCCCTTTTTCTTGAATTTTCGCTAAATGTCCACCTCTAGCAATAAAATAGACCTCATATTCGAGGTTATCCTTGTTAATTTTATTGGCAATTCTTCCACCAAAATATCCGCCAATACCGCCAATACCAAATACAGCTATTTTTTTAATTCTTTTCAACATTTTTTATTCCTTTCTCAATTTTTTTATTTCCTCCACTTTATTCAGTATAAATATTTTAGTAATCTGGGTCAAGCTTTCGAGCGAATATGGTAAAGTGATGAAAATTCGTTTATATGATTTATTTGCCTGAGAAAATTTTTCTATTATATATTATAATAATTATAGGTGCATAAATATTTTGCATATATATTTTAGAAATATTTTGTTATTTCTCTATTTCTATGTATAAACTATAAGAATTTGCTTTTAAAATACTTCAAAAATACAAAAGAAAGAAGTTATATTATGAGTAATATAAAAAATAAAACAATTAACGTTGCCATTCTCCAGTTAAAAGCCTGGCCTTTTTCAAAACACGAAGAAAATAAAGAACATATTTTTCAATTTATTGAAAAGGCTTCTACTTTAAAACCAGATTTGATAGTATTGCCTGAATGTGTTTACCCCTGTTATTTTCTATCCCCCAGAATTATCCCTGATTACAAAGCATTAGGAATCCTTTGTGACAATTTTTTAACAGAAATAAAGAATTATGCAAAAAAATATGGCACTTTTTTAGCCCTTTGTTTACCGGAATATATTCCTGACAAAAATCTTCTGTATAATTCAGCTGTTCTGATTGATGATAAAGGAGAAGAGATTGGACGGACCAGAAAATCCTTTCTCTGGCATTTTGATAGTAAATGGTTTAAACCGGACTCTTATTATCCAGTTTTTGACACCAGAATCGGTAAAATTGGAATGTTCATCTGTGCAGATGGTCGCCAACCGGAAATTGCCCGTTCTTTGTCCTTACAGGGTGCAGAGGTATTATTAGATTTTACCAATCTTGTTACTACAGGGCTTGAGAAAAGGAATTGGACTAATCCACAAGTAGATTACATCATCCCTACCCGGGCATTAGAAAATAGAATTTGGATTGTGCTGGCAAATAAAGTGGGTTTTGAAGAAAACTCTATTCAGTGCTGTGGAAAAAGTGCATTCTTTTCACCTGATGGAGAAGCAGTGAAAATGGCTTCCTCTGACCATGAAGAAATCCTGTTTAAAGAGATAGACCTCTCCCTGTCAAATCAGAAAAATATTAATAATGCTATTGACGTTTTTAAAGATAGAAGGCCTGAGTTGTATGATTATATTACTTTGCCTACAAATAACCTTCCAGAAAAAGATATTTTCTTAAAGCCGTCTGATGCTAAAATTAAAAACCCATTTGCTGCAGTAATTCAAATTAAGGGACAATCCAGTTCTTTAGAGAAAGATGATGATTTTTCTACCATTCTCTCCAGGATTGAATATTATTTTCATACTCTGGCAGAGCAGGATGTAGATATACTCTCTTTTTCGCAGATAAATAATCTTTCCATTCAAAATAATACGATTATTTTAGATTTACTCAAAGAATTAACTAAAAATACTTCTCGGCTTTGTTCTTTTGTGTTAAAGGAAAATGAAGGCTCTGCTAATTATAAAACTATTTACCTCGTTCAATCTGGAAAGGTAATTGGTAGGTACAGTAAAACACATATAAAATTTCCTGAAAGAGATAATATTACTCCTGGAAAAGATGGTTTCCCGGTATATAAAACACAATTTGGCAATATAGGATTGCTCCTTGATTATGAAGGATTTTTTCCAGAAATTGCACGAATCCTGACTTTAAAAGGTGCGGATATTATTATCTGGGCAGGACAATTCGGTCTTGATGAACATATTAAGATCTGCCAAACCAGAAGTGCAGAAAACAAAATATTTACCATATGCCTTAACTCAATTGAGCAGAACGGTAACGGACATAGTGTGATAGTTTCACCATCAGGCCAGATTATAGCAGGTTGTTTAGAAAATCAGGAGATTGCCAGTGCCACCTCAATATCTATCTGCATGTCCCGAGATAAAGTAATTGTACCCAACACTAATGCCATTTTGAACAGGCTACCGGAATCTTATTATCGATTGACTTCTTTATAATTAAATAGATGCTACAAGTATTGCCAATAGTTATTAAGTCAATTATAATGTTGTTTAAATAATTAAAATACCGGTTTTTTGGAAACCGTCTTTAGTATTAAGATATATGTTATTTAATTATTATTTTCAATCGTATTGCTATATTTGAGAGTTTTAACTTTTTAGTAATGTTTTAGCTTATTTATTTACTCCCAACAAAATATTTCTATATCCTTTTACAGTTGATATCTTATTGATGTTTAATAAGAACAATATACATCGTTTGATTTTTTGTTATGAAATAAAAATCTCTCTATTTTTTGCCATTTCATAACTGGAAAAGATGGAGTATATTCAGGAAAATGAGAGACAGTAAGTATATTTATTATTATTGCAACTAACCAATATTGTTTATTAGGAGTAAATTCTTGAAAGCAGAACTGATTGTCAACCGTACTGCTGGTGGCGGAAAACCAAAGAAGCATATTTCAGAAATTTTAGATTATTTTGATCGGGTAAATTTTGACTATCATATTAGCTGGACACCATATTCAGGGAGCGCTCCATTGCTGGTACAGCAGGCTATAGAACGTGGCGCTGACTCAATAATCTCTGTCGGTGGGGATGGCACTATAAATGAGGTTATTAATGGTATTATTCAATCACCTGGGGAACCGACATTTGGTATAATACCGGCTGGCTGGGCAAATGATTTTATAAAGAGTACCTCTATACCTAAAGACATTATTGAGGCATGCAAGACCATTACTAATCAAAAAACTAAAATGATAGATATAGGTTTAATCAATGAAAAAACCTATTTTGCTAATGTATGTGGAATAGGCTTTGATGCTGAAATAGCAGCCCTGGCAAATAAGATGAAAACAAACCACCCTAACTGGGAAATATTGAGTGCATATGTTTATGTTTTCGCTACCATTCAGAAACTGCTTTCTCCCTTACCCTCTTTTCAGGCAAAAATCACTATTGACGGACAAACTATAGAAGGAGAGATGTTACTAATTGCAGTTGCTAATGGCAGAATCGAGGGTGGAAAGTTTAATATTACTCCATCTGCAAAAATTGATGATGGCCTACTGGATATATGCGTTATAAGAAAAATGAACAGACTTCGCTGTCTTTACCTTTTACCAAAAGCGATAAAAGGAACACACCATGAAATATCAGAGGTTTCCTTTTTCAAAGGAAAGGACATATTAATAGAACTGGATAAGCCAGTAACTGCGCAGGTTGCAGGTGAAATATTACCAGAAGAACAAAATTATCATATTAAAATTTTGCCACAAAAGCTTAAATTGATTGTCCCCTGATTTCTTTAATTTTTTCTTTCTAACCCAGCCCATTATATCTAATTGTAATTATACAATTCTTAATGCAAAGACCGGGCAATGTGGTATGCAATAGCCACAGGTCAGGCACAAATTATAATCAACATTAGCCTTACAGTTTCTTATAGACAGGGCATAGTTTGGGCACACATCGACACAAGTTCCGCATCCCTCACAAAAACTTGAAACAAATAGTTTCTTTCTGGTAAAACTCTCTTGAAATAATTCTTCCTGGGTAACTTTTTGGTCTTCAAATATTTTTAGGTTTATTTCTAACTCCCTTTGGTTCACCATCCCTATTGAGATAGATTGTATTTCCTCAATATTCCTGACAAAACTAATCGCCGTTACTAATTTAGAAAAGAGATAGCCACCTGCCAGGACTTTCATTGCATAGATCCCTTTACTATTTTTATATGCTTTTTTTATTGCCCCAACCATATCTTCTGGTTGTCCGCCTACGATTCCCAATCCCAGCAGATTAATAATAGGAAAAATAATATCAATTTCTTCTCTTTTAGCAGACTCTTCAACTACTTCAACGGCATGTGCAGAAACACCAATAGCTCTTATCAAGCCTTTCTTTTTCAGATCTTTCAGTGCTGATAATGCACCTGCTCTTTTTTGAAAAATTAATTTATCTTCCCTTGCTGCATGCAGATGAAAAATATCAATATAATTCCTGTTCAACTCTCGACAGGCTTCTACAACTGCCTCTTCCATCTCCTGATAAGTAATGGCATGGGATTTACTGGAAATAACTACATCTCCTTGATAACCAGCAAGAGCCTTCTTAATGTAGGGGTAGGTCTGATAAGCCTGTGCAGTGTCTAGAAAATTAATACCGGAATCCAGCCCTTTCCTTATTATGTCGGCACCTTCATCGAGCGGCATATTTATTTGTAACGGTCCCATAGGTAGAGTCCCAAAGCATAGTTCACTAACCCTTATTCCCGTATTACCCAGAACATTATATTTCATAATTCCCTACTCCTCCCTCTCGTTACTACTATCCTTTCGAGAGTAATATTAATATTATTGTGATATTTAAATAGTTATATTTTCAAAGTAAAACATTTTATGAACCAACCAGGAGTCATTTGAATAAAATTTTTTATTAATAGCAATTATGGTTAAAATAGTATATTATAAAAAATGTTTTTTCTTAATACTGTTAATAAATAATTTCCAAAAAAATAAGCAGTTAACAAATCAGAATATTTGATTAAAAATTAATTAACAAAACTAATTTTACTTTTACTATGGTTTTAAGATTTTACAGGAATTAAGTATTTTTATTATCCATTATTAATACTGTCCAGATAGGTACAGTAAGCAGAGCCGGTTTCGGTAATAACTATTTCTTCTTCCTGTCTTCGAATAAATTTTAAAAACTTCAATATTTCTAGAATAGCCTCACCTTCTTTTTCATCAATAGCCATTTCTCGAACAGTTTCCTGAAAAGATTTTTCTGTAACATAATGTTTTTCATAAATATCATAGAGCACATTTTTACTGTTTGGAACTAAAAGATTATCAGCAAGAAGAAATAACCATTTCACATTTTCTTTTTTCTCTTTTTTTAACCGCTCCAGTATCCTGGAAATGTCTTCTTCTCTAAGTTTTTCCTCTTCTTTCTCCAGATTTATCTTATCAATCCAGGCCATAACTGTTCCAGAAATTATCTCCTGAAATCTCCTCTCATCTTTAAATACATCTGGAATTGTATGATGCTTTTGCAGTGATACGGGAGCCATCAGAAGGTTGCTCTTGACCTTTTTATCTAAAAAATGAAAAATGTTTTCTTGATACAAGAAGATAGCACAAAACGCGGAAACAAAGAATAGAGCAATCTCTGAATTAGTCAACTCTACCCATCCCGCTTTATCAAAGGGCCAGAAAAGTACAGCTAATAACATGGTAAGCAGGCATAAAATTCCATAAGGCAGGATAGTCAATAATATTTTGCGTATATGGTTTTCCATTTTTCTCAAACCATTAATTTTTATTTTTCTTAAATACAGAATTATAATTCATCTAATACTTTTATTATTGCAGATAGAAATACAGGTAAGTCTTTAGGCATTCTTGATGAAACCAGATGGTGGTCTATAACAACTTCTTGATCTAGATAATTGGCTCCTGCATTTATGAGGTCATCTTTGATGGCAAAGACACAGGTAGCATCTTTTTCATTTAGAATCCCTGCCGAAATAGCTACCCATGCTGCATGGCATATAATGGCAACCAGACCATCTCTTTCAAATATTTTACGGACAAAGCTGAGTATCCTGGGATATCTGCGCAGGTGATCAGGTGCATAGCCGCCCGGAATAACTACTCCAATATAGTCTTCTGCATTCACCTCGCTGATTGCAAAATCGGCATCTGCCGGATACTGATGTTTACTGAAATAGGTCTTTTTTTCAGGTCCGACAAGACATACATCATAGCCTTCCTCTTTAAGTCTGTAATAGGGGTACCATAATTCCAGGTCTTCATATAAATTTTCAACCAATATGGCAACTTTTTTAACGTTTTTCATTTTTGCCCCTCCTAAACTATATTACTCATATACTATTAATACTATCATAAAATAAAGTGATAAAAAAGTAATTTATAATCCTTTTCAAGCATATTGATAATATTTTCTTGATATTATGTAATAACTTTTTTATTGTTAAAAATAGAACAGCTTTTATAAAGAGGTTCTTTAAAAATGTTATTGAAATAATATATTGAACAAGGAGGTCGGGGCGAGAGGATTCGAACCTCCGACCTCTTGGTCCCGAACCAAGCGCGCTAACCAAGCTGCGCTACGCCCCGAATAATAGGTATTTGTAAGAGGTATTATATCATAACATCGGCAATGAAACCACAGATTTGATTCTAACAGCTAAAAAAGTTGCTGTTATTACTTTTAAACAATCACCAGGTAAAAAGGGTACAATCCCTACCATGACAGCATCTTTTATTCCAATTTTGGCAAATAATATTAGTTGAGTTACTCCTGTAAGATATATAATTATCATTCCCAAAATTCCTATTGAGAGGTATACATATACATTCATATTTTTTATGTTTTCAATTAACATACCAACTATATATGAAGATAGAACAAAGCCGATTAAAAACCCTCCGGTTGGACCCAACAATACCCCAGGACCAGCTCTAAACCCTGAAAATACTGGCAATCCGACTGTTCCGACAAATATATATATTAACTGGCTGAAAGCACCTAATTTGCCACCTAAAACCATTCCAGATAAAATAGTAAACATATTTTGCATACTTATTGGAACCATACCGATGGGAATTGTAACAAAAGCACCAACGGCAGTTAGTGCCGCAAAAAGAGAGACAAGTATCATCTGTCTGGTATTAATTTTTTTCATTTGCAAGTCTTATATTTTCGCTTTCTTAAATATTTTCTTACGAAATTTTTTCCTTATACTTATAATTTTTTATGTATGTAGCTGGATAATTTTCCTAGACAATGCACATAGCTTCCATATTCGTTGTCATACCAACCAAAAATGGTTAAATGGGTAATAGGGATATTTATCATCTTGGAGCTGTTTCCCATTCCTATCTCCCGGAGCATTTCAGGATCAAAACTGATAAAACTCGTTCTTGTATGAGTAGCATGTCCCTCTATGGTAACAGCGGCAAGCTTTCCTTTTAAATCAGACGATACATTCTGATTAGTGCTGAAACATAAGAGCTCTTTTTGTGGTCCTTGTGCAGCTTCCTGATATATATCATTTATAAGCTCTCTGTTTACAACAGAATTTCCCTTTTTATCTAATCTGCTGTGAAAGGTTAGATTCAATATAATTAGTGAGACTGTATCAGTAGGGATTCGAACCGAATCTGCCATAAAACCAATTCTTTTTACTTCCGGTAATACTTTTTCCAGTGCACTTGCAGCTCCTGTAGTAGAAAGAATTATATTATTAAAGACCATCCTATTTTTTCTCAGATCTGTGTCACCAGCACCGGGCAGGGAATCGAGCACTCTTTGACTGTTAGTTGCAGCATGTATGGTAGACAATGATGCTGTTAAAATATTTCTGGTCTCTTCTCTCTCAAGCAAAGGCTTAACCATATGTGCCAGAGCTGTAGTTGTACATGAAGCAGCAGAAACAATTCTATGTTTATCCTGAATAAAGGAAAAATGGTTTATACCATAAATAAGAGTGGTACAATCTTCCGGTAATTTTTTCGACTTATCTTTTATTTTGAAAGGCGCACTATTAATAACTTTCTCAGCTCCAGCAAGAATATGTCCCCTAAGAGAACCTCTGTCATTATCTTCAAAAACACCAGGATCGTTAAAAGCGCCTGTGGAATCAACAACTAATTTAACCCCGTATTCCTTCCAGTTGATATTTTTTGGATTCCTATCTTTGCAGAGAATTTTTACAGGTTTTCCAAATATTTCTAAAAGATTCTTCTCTTCATCAATAATTTTTATACCATTTTGTGCTTTTATTCCAAATAAGAATTTTTCCATAGGACCATAAGTCGAATCAGACCCAATAAGATTAGCAATGTCTGTGAGACTCTTTCCTACAGAACGGCCAGTATTTATAACAAAGCTATCAAAATAATTTTCATGCAATTGATACCATAGGGTTAATTTCCCAATTCTTCCCAATCCGTTAATGCCCAAACAACTTTTTTTATCTTTTAAATCCAATCAAAGTGCCCCTCTTTCATTAAAGTAGGTGATTTGCTCCAGACCAATAGCATGATGACCCTTATAGATATTCCCAAGATAGGCATCTATAGCAATTTTATCACCTGTTTTAAATTCATTATTATTAATAAAACATCTTTTTTCCTTTTCTAATACTGTTAAATGCTTACAATTTACTATACAAATCTTCCCAAGCTGTGCTGCTGTAACAGCAGCATGAGATGTAACTCCTCCGCGTGCAGTCAAAAGTCCATCACAATCAAATATCATTTCTATATCATCGGGCACGGTATCTGGTCTGATTAATATCTTATTATCCTCAGGGTATCTTTCTGTAAGCATATTTATATCATCCAGATTAAAAGCTACCCGCCCATTTATTGCCCCTCTTCCTATACCAATTCCCATTCCAACAAGATAATTGAGGATTTCAGGGCTGGTAAAAATAGGGGTCTTCTCTTCTTCTTTTAACACATAGGGCCTGGTCTGTAATATATGTAAATCCTTTTTATGTTTAGATTTAAAGGTGAATTCGATCTCTTGGTGCTCATATCCTTTTTCATAGATTAACTCCCTTGCTAATTTTAACAACCTCTGATAGATCTGGGGAAATTGTACTTCCAGAGATTCTCCTTTAAGGTGTGGGAATTTTTCATTTTGAAATTCAGATATTGGCAGGGTATAGACCAGTCCGGAAACAATATCCTCTCCCTGACTGCAAATAGTAAAATCACCGTACAAGGTAACCTCAGGACTTTTTTCAAATGGAATTTTAGTAAAAATAACTCCTGCACCTGATCTGGTATTAATATTTCCTAAAACCATCTCCTGTACTATTACAGCTGTTCCCCATTCTTCGGCAATCTGAAGTTTTTTGCGAAATATCTGAGCCCTATCGTTGTACCAGGATTGAAATACAAACAATATAGCCTGAATCAATTGCTTGAAAGGATCTTCTTCTAATACAATCCCATGTTTTAACAACAATGTTTTGTAAGCAAAAGCAATCTCTTTCATCTGTTCTTTGCTAAAGTCTTTCTTTTCTTTAACCTGGTGAATTTTCTTATGCTTAAGAATAAGTTTATCAAATTCATCACGCTCAATCCCATTAGCCATTCCCCAGTTTTGTAATAATCTTCTATATGAGTCCCATGCTGCCCAACCATATTTTGAAACTTTGCTTAAGCTTTCAGCAATCTCATCATTCATTCCTATGTTTAAAATGGAATCCATCGCTCCCGGCATAGGAATAACCGTACCAGAGCGAACTGCTAACAATAGTGGATTTTTAGGATCACCAAGTTTTTTCTTTGTAATTCTTTCTAATTCCACAAGTTTCGCTCTAATCATCCCCAAAATGGCCTGATACATTTCCGGAAATTCCATGATGGCTTTTCTGTCTCTAAACCATTCTGTTGTTAAGACAAATCCTGGCGGTATGGGAAATTTGTAAGAGTACAATTTTTTTAAATAGTATGCTTTAGCTCCCAAAAATATCTGATTATCCACTTTGGGATTGGGTTTATGCAAAGAAGTTGATAATAATCTTGGATTATAATTTAACAGCATATGTATAACATCTGGCTTTAACCTTCCCAGCATATTCCTCAGTGTACTTAAGATTTTGGAAACATAGTTATCCAGACTTTGCACTAAGAAGGACGATACTATCATCTCTCTGTAAAATTCTTCTGATCTTCTGTAAATAATGTGTTCACGGGAAACATTGTTTTTATTGCTGCTCTTTAATTTCTGCTCTATGATAGTCTTCAGTGAAGGATTGAATGGGAGTATGTAATAATTATCAATTATTTCTTTTATATTAAGAGTAATAAAAGAAAAAATATTTACAAACTGTTCCATTGAAAAAGTAGTGGTTTTAAAACTATAGTTTAGCATTTCTAAATGTGAATTAAAATTCTCATTGATAATGCCATTTAGACTTAGTCCCTCTTTAAAAAGATCAAGAATTTTGGCTGCACTATGAAAGCCGTCAATAGTCATATAATCAAGATTTCTCTGGCTAATCAGCTTATGTATAAGATAATCGACAAGCTTCTCTAAACGCAATATTAATCCCATGGCTTCAAATTTTTTTTCATAGTATTGACCATACATGGATGGAATTCCAGATGCTATATGGCGTTTGAAATATAAACTCTCCTGGGCTTCACTTCTAGCAGGCTCCAGAATAATTTTTTTCAAATCAGAAATCATGCTGTAGACCAGTTTTATGGCAATATCATAATTGTTTTTTTTAATAAATCTTTTTAATTTATCTATTTCTTTGATAGAAAAAAAGTTTGATTGCAATAAATCGTGTGATATAAACTTGTAATCAAGAGTGTATTTATGTTTTAAAAGTTGATATAATTCGATTAAATAGGCAACACGCTGGGTGACATCTGTTCTAACATTACTGATATGCGCTAAAGACTTTTGTATTTCATTTATGTCTTCTTCCAGAATATCTTCGGGACTCATTTTTAATCTATCACAAAGTGAATTAACAGTATGATGTATCTCATTAAACCATTCTTCTGAAGCAGGCAACTCATTTTGAACATCTCTTGGAAGGTATTTTAGAAGAGGCTGGCGGTTTTTATCATGCCAATAAAAAAAGATTTTTCTAATTAATTCAATCTGTGAGTTATTACTCTCTGTATGCACCTGTTTCCTTAAAAAATGAATCAGTCTGTCTTCACCATAGGAGAGTTTGTCAATTTCTGTGGATATTTCTCTAATCTTCCCTTCTGCACCAATGGTACTGAAATAGACCGGGAAAAGATTAAGCAACTGCTTTATTAAAACATAATTTGATCTGATATCACTATTGAGCAGCTGGCTAATATCTCTTTGAAAAAGATCTTCATCACGTATAAGCACTCCACCTACTTTCAAATTAACAATTAAAGCTGATATTAATTTGCTGCTATATTTCGGTGAACATTTAATCAGGTTGAGCCAGACTCTAATCATTTTTAAATGATTATTATCAGTTTGAACCTGCCATTCGTCATTAATTTTCATTTCGCTGGGATAGATAAACCCGAATTTAATGAGATATTCAATAAATATATCTATATATATCTGGTCTTCTGTTTGAAATATCTTCTTCCCTAAACTCAATATACATTCCAGTATTTTTTCGATACTTTCCTCTTTTAATCTATTGAAAAGAGTGAAAGTATTGTTAAGAAAATTATCTAAAGATAATACTTTTAGTTCATTATTGGTAAACTTTGAATACAGATGAGATAATTCTACTAACAAGAGATCTCTAGAACCCATCATTACCGTTTCCAATAAATAGTAAAGAAAATAAACGCTTTCCTGAACCGGGGCATCTTTTTCTATTAAATCTGTTAATTTATCCAGGAATTCTTTAAAACCATCTATGCCCGTCAAATCTTTCCAGGTTTGAGCAGCAGATAACTCTTTTTGTATTTTGTTAATCAGTTCGATTTTTCTATTGGAAATATTAATTATACTGTCAGGATATCTATCAGAAAAATGTTTATCCTTCATCTGACACCATTCCTGAAAATTCAATTGCTTTTGCCACATATCAATATTTTCACTCAAAGAGTACTCGAGAAGTTTTTTTATTCTTATTGAACAGTCATTTTGTTTAATCAGCTCTATGGGGAACTTTTTAAGCAGGCCGGAGGAGTGCACCATAATATCAGAATTATTTAATAAAACATTCTCTAAAATAGTTACTATATCTTCACAATAGATATTGAGCTCTGTATTTATATCATCACTTTGTGTCAATTCTTGAACAAATTCTAACAGTGTGTTTAATAGACGCCACCTGCTCTGCCTGTTTAGATCTCTATTTAACTGTTCGCCAAATAACCACAGAATAGCTTTTAAAGCCCTGCTTGCTTCCACATGCGCTTTGTAAAACCAGATATCATTCAGAGCTATTTCTCTGAGGCCATCATGTATCTTCTTTATTTTGTAAGGTTTTTGATATATTTTTATTAAAAGATTTTCCATCCTCTGGTTTATGCCAAAATGAGATGAAGATATATTCAAAAGCCATTTATTTTCTTCTGATAACTCTTTTTCAAGAGTTATTTGTATTTCACTTTTTTGAGGTATTTCCATTTTCTCTTGTTTTAAATCCTCCCCTGCTCTTCCTTACCTGTTAATGTAGAGATAGTCCCTGATATTATCTCTTTGATCTTTTCATCTTTCGTCTTAATAATCAGAGCCCCTTTTTCGTTTATATCGATGGCTCTTCCTGTAATAATTTTATTTCCAGAGTTAACCTCAACATACTTTCCTATGATATTGTTATAGGATTTCCATTCTTCCAATATTTCAGAAAAACCCTTTTCTTTAAAAACCCAGTAAGACTTCTCCAATTCACTACATAAATAATTTAATAATTTCAGACGTGAAACTGAATGGCCGACAGTTTCCTTTAAAGAAATAGAATCGTTACTGATGTGTCGGGGTAATTGAAAAGAACAATTATTTACATTTATCCCTATTCCAACTATAACCCATCTAATGTTTCTTCCTTCTGTGCTCATCTCTGTAAGTATACCACATACTTTTCTGCCACTTATTAAAATATCATTGGGCCATTTTATTTGCAATTCTATTTTAGGTAATAGTTTCTCAATTGCCTTCACCACTGCCACAGCTGTCATGAGGGTAATAAAAGACATATGAGAGGGGTCAAGTTCTGGGTAGAGTACAACTGAAAGCCATATGCCCCCGGATGGGGAAAACCATTTTTTTCCTGATCTTCCTTTACCTACACTCTGCTTCTCAGCAATAACGATAGTACCTTCCGGTATTTTATTGGTATTTTCACGTAACAGTTCGCTTGCGATACTGTTGGTAGAGGTCAATTCGGTAAAATAAAAAATGTTTTTCCCAATATATCTCGTAGTTAAGTTTCTTTTAATTTCAAAAGGCAGCAAGATATCCGGACGATTGATTATACGATAACCACCCTGCCCATCAATACAAAATTCGTATCCCAATTCTTTTAATTGAAGTATCTGTTTTTTAATGTCTTGAATAGATGTTAAAAGTATTTCACTCAATTTTTCTTCTTTTATAAAAGAATCTTCTGACAGATGATCTATTATGGGGAAATTATTTTCAAGACCATTTTTCATCACTTTATTACATAATCCTCAGCACTTGCAATATTAAGAAGATATTTATTCTATTTCTTTCAGTTTGTTTATAATCATTTCCGTTACTAATTCAAGATGCTCAGCCGTTTTTACAAAATCGAGACAATCGATTGGAATAGACAAAATAGGGCAGAGAGAAAAATCCTTTACCCATTTACTGTATAATCTGTTAAGCTGTTTCAGATAGTCTCTGGAAATACTCTTTTCATAATCTCTACCACGAAGAGCTATTCTTTGCTCTAGGGTCTCTATGGATGCTTCCAGATACACAATAAGGTCAGGCGGAGAAAGATAGCTTATCATATTGTAAAATAACTCTCTGTAGCTTTGGTAATCTCGTTTTTCCATCAAACCTTGTTCATATAAATTTCTGGCAAAGATATCAACATCTTCATAAATACTGCGATCCTGAACAACTGAATTGGGATCCTGTAATATTCTTTGGTGGTGTTGAAAACGTTTAGAAAGAAAAAATACCTGTAAGTGAAAACTCCACTTTGACATATCTTTGTAAAAGTCTTCTAAATAGGGATTATTTTCTACCACTTCATAAAATGCTTTCCAGCCTAATTTTTCACTCAGAACTCTTGTCAGGCTTGATTTACCGCTTCCGATATTTCCAGATATAATAATGAATTTTTTCATTTTTTTCTGGTCATCTACTCTTTCCAATTCCCTATTCTCTATCTTTCTGCTCAATATTTTGACATATTATATTAAAGTCTTTACGGTTATCTACAAAATCCATTCCATCAGTATTAATTACGAGGAGTTTGGTTCTGGTAAAATTACTCTGATCACTGAAATAATTTTCATAATGATTATTAAGATTTTCCATATATTGGTAAGAAATGTTCTGTTCAAATGAACGAGCTCTTTGTCTTATCCTCTTCATCAATAGTTCTGTACTAGATTTTAAATAAATAATTATATCAGGGGACGGGATATCACGACTTATTATTCCATACAGATGTTCATACATTTCTAATTCATTACCGGAAAGTGTCAGGTGGGCAAAAATTCGGTCTTTAGCAAACATATAATCCGAAAATGACAATTGTCTGAAAAGGTCCTGTTGAGCAGCCTTTACCTGCTGGTCATATCGACTTAATAAAAAGAAAATCTGAGTTCGAAAAGCATATTCTGCGATATTGTCATAAAAATGTGTTAAGAAAGGGTTTTCTTCAACTACTTCTAACAGAGCCCTTGCATTATATCTCTTACTTAGTTGGAGAACCAGGCTGGTTTTCCCTGCTCCGATAGCTCCTTCAACAGCAATATACTTACTTTGAAATGAATACATTTAATGTAATCTCTTCTTTATTAGAATGAAAATAGGTTAGATCCTATCTTAATTTATATTTTTACAATTGGATATATTGATAAAATAAAAAAATTGTTGGATTAATTTCAAATATTAACCTTATCTATTATACTAATGTAATTATTATTTATATTATTTATATTCCAGGATTTGGGGCATTAATTTCTTTTCCTAAAATATGTTTCTTTACTCTCTGCTTACTCTGTACCTAATTGACTATTTAACATTAACTGTTTCTATTCTATCCCTTAATCTCCCCAGAGCTTTAAATCCGTTATAAACAACGAAACTTGCCAGCACCAGAAGCAGTATAGAAATTGACCCTAGAAGTATATTCCCTTTACCAAAATTGGTAAAGACCAGGTTGATAAGGGCAGCTACTGTAACCAGCATCATAAAAGCCATTGGGTAGTAGGTTACTTTGATGTTTTTGCCCAGATGTGCCAGCCATGCTGTTGCACTTAGTAAAGCTAATCCTGCCAGCAGCTGATTTGCCGAGCCAAAAATAGGCCAGATTGCTGACCACTGTCCGCTCATTGCTAAAGCGCCTCCGGCAACAACAGTAATAATAGTACCTGCATATCTGTTAGAGAGAGAAGGCATTTTTTCAGCAGTTAATTCTTCAAAACAATATCTACCTAAACGTGTAGCCGTATCCAGAGAGGTTATTAAAAACGCAGAAACAGTCAGAGAACCAAAAACAACACCTGTCTGCTCAGGGACACCAAAGCCGGCCATAAACTTACTTAAACCATGTGCAAAAACTCCTACTGCACCGCCCCATTCAGCTAAGCCAGCCTTCATTCCTTCCTGGGTCAGAATAGCAGCTGCACCTAAAGAGATCACTGCCAGAACACCTTCAATAAGCATGGCGCCATAGCCAACCAATCTGGCATCTTTTTCATTATCCAGCTGTTTGGCTGTAGTACCTGATGCAACCATGGAATGGAAACCAGAAACTGCACCACATGCTATCGTTACAAACAGCATGGGGAATAAGAATCCTACCCCTGTTTTAAAACTAGTAAAGGTTGGGTAAACTAATACTGGTCTAACTATAAAAACACCAACCACTCCACCTATTAAAGCAGCATAAAGTAAAAATGATGATAAATAATCTCTGGGTTGTAATAACATCCACACAGGTAATGTTGAAGCTAAAAAGATATATATAATTAAAAACCAGGTCCAGGTAATTTGGTTAAAGTATAAAAAGGGGTAATTAAGACCTATCCAGATAGCAACCATTAGCAACACTATTCCTATAAGGGTGACCAAAGGTAAGCTCATATTGGCTCGATACATAGCAAATCCCATGGCAACTGCAATAAAGATCATTAGAACACTTGTTGTAGCAACTGAGGCATTAGCTGCAAATGCCTGTGCAGTTAAAATTGCAAAAACGGCAACAACCAGTACAAGTGTTAGCCATGCAAATAATAAAAACCAGGTACGGGCTTGTTTACCCACATATTGACCAATAATCTCACCAACAGATTTTCCCTTATGACGGGAAGAGGTAAGTAAGCCAAAATAGTCATGAACACCTCCAACAAAAACAGAACCTAGCACGATCCATAAAAAGCAGGGTAGCCATCCGAACACGATTGCTGCAATAGGACCTGTTATTGGTCCAGCACCTGCTATTGATGCAAAATGGTGACCTAAGAGTACTGGCGCCTTGGCTGGAACATAGTCTACTCCATCTGTCATGGCATGAGCTGGAGTCTTATTTTTTCCATCTACTCCAGCTAATTTTTCTAAAACATCTCCATAAATTTTATATGCAATCAAAAAAACAATTATTGCTAAAAGTAGTATAGTTAAAAGATTCATTAAGAAACCTCCTTTAGATCTATTAATTTTTGCATACTTTAAAATAAATAATTATCAATCATTAGTATCTTTTTAATAGATTTAAACGTTTAGCATATACTTTTACCGAAAAATTTTATTGAAAAATCAGATAATTAATGCCCCAACAAATAATTATAGCAGTAGTGTTTTAAAGATTAATATAATGGGATTTTTAAATATTTTATCACCTCTCTTTTTTCTAAGGTTGAAAACTGTACACCTGTGCAATCTCCTTACCCTTGGCATTACAAAAAACAGCTTTGTTTTTAATATCAATCAATAACAAACGTATATCACACCAACCTTTAATACCAAATAGGAATGTTTTGCTGTATTTGAACCTCTGAGAAGCTTGAATAGCTTCATCAGAAAAACCATTTTCACCAATAATAATTCCATTAATAGTATGTGACATGACCTCTAAAGAAGGATTTGTTAATTCTAAAGCTGCCTTAACAATAAATTGAGAAAAATCGTTGATATCTCCTACTTCTACATATCTATCGAATCCGTTCACCAATATGATTTCTCTTTCCTGATAATGATCAATACGAATATTTTTGGTAAGTACACTGCGGTAATGCTCTGTAACAGAAAAAGCATAGATATCAACTTTACTATTCAGAATATGCTTGTTTATTTCTACATTATAATGCAACTGATATCTTTTTGACAATTCTTTAAGATATTCTGACAATTTTAGTTGCATTTCTTTTTTCTATCCTTTTTATATTATAAATTTACTATATTTAATTATCCTCTTATTATTTTAACTATTTCAATTTTATTACATTAACTTTTATATTGCAATAACAAAGATGTCTACGTTTGTACCTGCATTAAAACCAGCGAATAAAAATGACATCAGAGATAATTGTCTATTATTTTTTGGTAACTATTTTTAAATACTCATTTTTAATTATGCTCTGGAATATTATTTTTAACTAAAACACTTTAAGACATTATCAGTACTATTGTTGTTGTTATTTTCGTTAAAATATTATTGATAAAAATATATTGTCTTTTTCAGTCACATCTTAATTCTCTTGACATTTTTAATTCCTATGTTATATTGAAACATACTTTAAATGTTATATTTATTATAAACGTAACACTATTATATCTTATTTATATTTTATTTATTGGTATGATTTAAATTGATGGATTAAAATAAATTACTTGTATTAACTTACTATTCTTTAGACTATTGGAATAATAGAAGATATTCCTGTACAAATCTTTGTCATTTCAACATCACACAAAAATACATATTTGCAATAATGGGGGTTACAAAAATAAATGATAAAACTAACAATAGACCGCAATAGTATAGATGATATGCTGGAGAGAGGAATTAAGCTACATGGCCATTCGGGACCTTATCTTAACCTGGGGATCAAGATGGGATTATTGGCTCTTGAGTTGCTGGATGTAAAAGGGTATTTTGATTTGTCTACAGAGGTAGAGATGGAATATCGCAGACCAATGTCCTGTTTAATCGATGGTTTGCAAATCTCTACAGGCTGCACCATGGGAAAGGGAAATATCCATATAAAAGATAATCCTGGTTCTATTAATGTTCTTTTTAAATCAGACAATAAAATGTTATTTGTCAACTTGAAGCCAGAAATAAAGAACTTGATAGATTTCGAAAAGGAAAGTTGTGAGGATCTGGCTGAAAATATTTTGAGAATGCCTGATAATCAGATATTCGATTATAAAATAGAAAGCATATAGGTATTTATTTTTCAGATTTTATATTTAATAATATCTCAAATATTGAATAATCTATTTTTTTAATATTCTACATTGTATCCATAAAATGGTAAAATCTAAGATTAAATTTTGTTTAGATTATTCTTAAAAATATTGTCCTTTAAACTCTTAATTTAACAGCTTTTCATATTTATATAAAGTAAATTATTAAATATTTCTATTTTTAATAATTTAAAAGTTGTTAATAATTTGTAAAAACTTGATATCAAATATCAGACATCTCTTATTCGGGTAAGCTCTTTGTTCACTATAGTGCCAGGTATCTTGCCATTCAAAACATCCACAATAGCCTGAGCTGTTATCTCCTTATAATATTGATATGATTCTTTTGTAAAGAATGCAGCATGCGGGGTAACTATAACGTTATCCAGCTTTAGTAAAGAATTGTCATCGTTAGGTGGCTCCTTCTCTAATACATCTAATGCAGCACCCGCAATAGTTCCATTCTTTAAAGCATTAAATAAATCATCTTCGTTTATTACTCCCCCTCTGGCTACATTTATTATGACAGATGTTTTTTTCATGGCTTCCAATTCATTTTTTGCAAAACGATGTCTAGTTTCAGGAATTAATGGTGTATGAAGAGATAAATAGTCAGATTCCTTTAATAATGTTTGGAAATCAACCAACTTTACCATATCATCTTTAGATTCTTTTACGTAAGGATCATGAGCAATTACAGAAAAACCCATGCATATTGCTCTCTTTGCAACTTCTCTGGCAATTTTCCCATAACCAAAAAGTCCTAAGGTTAACTTATTCAGCCGGGTTAAATGTGGCATTGATTGAAAGTTCCATATCTTTTTGGTTTTTATCATGTCATTGTATTGCACAATTCCTCTAGCAAAAGAGAGAATGAGAGCTATAGTATGTGTAGCTACCTC
The DNA here is from genome assembly GCA_040774925.1 of Atribacterota bacterium. Lineage (GTDB taxonomy): Bacteria > Atribacterota > Phoenicimicrobiia > Phoenicimicrobiales > Stramentimicrobiaceae > Stramentimicrobium. Next base: position 34,577 of record JAXGTM010000002.1, read on the forward strand.
ATCAGTACAATACTCTCCTGAATTAGTTATAATTATTCCATTTTCAGTTGCTGACTTCAAATCGATACCGTCTACACCTATACCATAACGGGCAATTACTTTACAATTTTTTAAATTATCCATAACTTTTTTGGTTAAAGGAGCAAATTGACTTATTAATGCATCAGCCGAATGGCAATGTTCAATGACCTCTTCTTCTGTCTTACATTGAAATATCTTTAAATCATGTGGTATCTGTTTTAAGATATTTTTTTCTATTTCTATTGAATCATGTGAGCAATCAGTAAACATGATCTGTCTTTTTTTCATCTTTTTAAAAATCTCCAAAATTGATAATAAATTTTAAAAAAATTTTTACTTATCTATCTCCAGTAATTGTACTACGTTAAAAACCGAGTAATCTTGGAAACCATAAAGTCAATTGTGGAAAATAGGTTATTATAAATAAGACTGCAATATTCAATATTATAAATGGCATAATTTCTTTAATAATTAATTCTAATTTGACATCTGAAATAGTTGAAACCGCATAAAGACACAAACCAACAGGTGGTGTAATTAATCCAATACAAAGGTTTACTACAAATACTATACCAAAATGCAATGGATCAAAACCCATGGCTACCATAACAGGTCCAAATATGGGGGCAAATAGTATGTTTGCCGCTCCTGTCTCAAAAAACATCCCTACTACAAGTAAAGCAAAATTAACTAGAGTAATTATTACCCATTTGTTATTAGATATTTGTAATAAAAAGTTAATAATCAATGATGGTATATTTAAAACTGCCAGTATATATTTGAAAGTAAAGGCTACCGCGATAATAAGAAAAATATTTGAACAACTAATTGCTGTTCTTAGTAATATTTCTTTATAATCTTTCATTTTTAGATTTTTGTATACAAATCTTTCCAGAATAAAAGCATATGCAACAGCTATACAGGCCGCTTCGGTGGGGGTAAATATTCCTCCTAAAATGCCACCTATTATAATTATTGGTGTTGCCAGGGGAAAAGCCGCTTCTTTAGTAGAAATCATAATCCCTCTCAAAGTTCTTTTTTCATCACTTTTCGGATAATTTCTCTTTTTAGAAATATAGTAGACATAGGCAAAATCAACCAGGCAGAAAAGAACTCCTGGAACAAAACCAGCTGCAAATAATCCCGCAGTAGAAACCCCCATTATTGCACCATATATTACCATAGTAATACTTGGAGGAATAATCGGACCCAACAGGGCTGATGCAGCAGTTACTGCAGCAGAAAATGGTTTATCATATCCCTGTTTAGTCATTGCCCTCATTTCAATTGGGCCAAGTGCTGCGACATCAGAAAGAGCTGCACCAGTAATGCCAGCAAAGAAAAAACTAGCTAAAATATTTGCATAAGCCAGGGCACCCCTGATGTTACCGGTAAGTTTTTCTGCAAAATCCATAATTCTGTCTGTAATTTCAGTTGCATTCATCAATTCACCTGCTAACAGAAAGAATGGAATTGCCATTAATACAAATGAATCCATTCCATTAAACATAGTTTTTGGCAATAATAATAAAAATTTTTTATCTGATAATAAAAGGAAATAACTAAGAGAAGCCCAACCTAAACACAAAGCTATAGGCATCTTTAGTATCATTAATATTGCAAAAACAGCGACCATTATAGCTATCAACTCTAAACCCGACATACGACCCTCCGATTTTGGTTAACATTAAGTATAAAAGAAATAGTCAATATTTGTAATTTCTGTTAATACCTATTCATTTTTAAAACTATGAATTAAGTTAAATAAAATTTGAATAAAACACGCCAAACAACCAATGGGAATACCTAAAAATGGATAGAACATCTTTATACCAGTAGCAGGGGAAACCATCCTAAAACCGCTAATAGCAGAAATAATTCCATATTTTATTACATAAGCAAAAAATATCAAAGAGAGGATATCAGTAAACCTAGTTACCATTTTTTGAGTCTTTTCAGACATTTTATTGGTAAAATATTCTACGGCTGCATGCTCACGGTTACTAAAAGCCAGGCTTGCTCCTAGTAGTGAAACCCAAACTAAGATATAACGGGAAATTTCTTCTCCCCAAAAAGGTGCGGATTTAAATATATAACGCATTATAACGCTATAAAAAACTATACAGGTCATTATAAATATCGCCACAATGCAAATCTTTGATATAACCTGGTGGAAAGCTTTTTCAATACTGTCAATTTTTTTTACTATCATACTACCTACCTGTCATCTCATAGAATAGTGATGTTATGGTTACAATTATACCACCTCCTTATAGAGGGAGGTGGTATAATTTTTAATGTATTATTTACAAAATATTTTTTGCATAAAAATAAATTTTAGTGTATTTATTTTATTCGTATCCAAATT
>JAXGTM010000003.1:0-35357 GCA_040774925.1 Atribacterota bacterium
GAAGGGAAAGATAAGAAAATAAATAACCTATATCAGAGAAATTATTTATAGTGATAATCTATATTATTTTTAGATAATTACCGACAGACAGTTAACACTATAAAATGATATAATTTGAAATGATAGATTTGATTCTCTGGTATTTGAAATATTTTAGAAAGAAACGAATGTAAAAAGAAAGGGAGAATATTATGTGTGAAGTGGATGAATTTGGGTTCACTGAAGATGAGTGGAATATCTTAGCAGGTTTTTTATTTCCTACTAAAAAAGAGCTGGAAGCGATGAGGGAGAAGTTTAAAGATATTGAAAGTGTCATGGAGATTTTAGATACTGTTGAAACTATTGGTTAATACCGGTGGACAGATAAGGGATAATTCTATCTTTGAACCCTTTCTTTTCCGGTTATTAAAGAATATTGCCAGAATCTTCACTCTCACTCTCTCTCTTATTCTAACGGGAGCCTTCCCTGCCAGAAGAAATAGTATTAAAACGTTATCGAAATTTATAGTACTATAATCAGTGAGTGCAGCCAACAAATAGTAAACAGAAAAGAATATTTCCTTTCCGATAAAGATTATGAAAGATAATAAAATATCTGAAAAAAATTCTACACACCTTTTTAAATAAACCAACTTCAATTTTTTCTAAAAATTCAAAATAAGAATTTCTCACCCAACCCATAACCTATTGACAAAAATTAATGTTTATAGGATAATGTTAGGGACAATCTAACTAACTATTGAGGTGGCATTTTGGAAGAATATCATAACCTATTCAACGTATTTAATCGGTTCATGCATATCAAGACAGAGTGCAGATACAATGTTATTAAAAAACATAATATTTCAGAGTTGTCACTAAAACAGATACAATACTTAAAAAAATTTGATCGACCAAAACACGTGACTATCAGTCAGTTAGCTGAGGAACTGGGTCTGTCCAAGCCGACTGTCACCGAAATGGTGAAAAAGTTTATTAGACTGGATTATATTAAAAAAGAGCAATGTACCCGTGATGCCAGAGTTTATTACCTGTTTCTCACCGAAAAAGGTAGAATGATTGCCCGGTTGGAAGAGATAGCCAATGAACAATTTATAAAAAGAGTGAAAAATAGTTTAGATGAAGATGATATCAATTTATTGATAGAAATACTTTTAAAGATAATTTGAAAAGTCATTTTTTTTAAGATAAATGTTAGGTTAAATAAAACTAACAATACTAGATTTTATGCAGGATTTTTTAAAGATATTTGTATTGGTTGAAAGACGTAAAAGGTAATTCAGTTAAAGAAGTGAGGTAAGATTAATGGACACTAATTATATGAAAGATAGATTAGCAATTATTGCCATGCCAGGACATGTGTTATTCAAAGGAATAAAAAGCACAATAAGAATTAATAGAGCATTAGCTGAATCAGTCTACCAAAGAATTAAACAGGATAATAATCATGCCATAGTGCTCCTTCTAAAAGAAGGATGCAATCTAGATAATTATCAGGAAAAAGATTTATACTCTATTGGGAGTTTGATAAAAATAGAGAAAATAGTGAATTCCAAAAGGACAAGTGATTTGAATGTAGAGGTTTTAGATAGAGTAGAAATAAAAAATATAAGCAGAGAGCAGGATTATTATATTGCTGAATATGATATCAGTCCAGATATTGATGATTTAGATAAGAGCTCCCAAAAGCAGATGCTGGAATATATTAAAGAGATTTCTGTTGAGATAAGCAAAGGCTTTATCGGTGCTGAAAGTTATGTTGAGTACATAAATAGTATTGATGATTTAGAAAAGATCATCAGTTATTTAATGCAGTTTATCAGCATTTCTGCTCCAGAAAAACAGGAGTTATTCGAGATAAGGTCCAGAAGAAAAAAGTGTTTAATGTTTTTAGACATTCTCATTAAACAAAAAGAGAATATCCAATTCCAGATGGAGATAAATGCAAAATTAACTGGTGAAGTAAATAAACAATATAGAGAGAAAATGCTGAGAGAACAGTTAAAAGCGATACAGGAAGAGCTGAACGAGGGACAGCAGTCTGGAAATAAAAAGAAAGATTATTTGTCTTTAATTAACGAGTCTCAAATGCCTGAGGATATAAAAGAGATTGCCCGGGAAGAAAATGAAAAATTGGAAAATCAAGGGCCGAATAATGTAGAGGCAAATGTAATAAGAAATTATTTAGATTTGTTGACTTCACTTCCCTGGGGCAAAAGCAGTATAAAAGAAGTAGACATCAAAGAAGCTAAGCAAATTTTAGAAAAAGATCATTATGGTCTGGAAAAGGTGAAGGAGAGAATTATTCAACACTTAACTGTGATGAAGCTCAAGAATAATCAACAGGGTTCAATACTTCTTCTGGTTGGACCTCCTGGAACAGGAAAGACCAGTTTAGGAAAGAGCATTGCTAAAGCGCTTCAAAGAGAGTATATAAGAATCAGTCTGGGTGGAGTGAGAGATGAAGCGGAGATAAGAGGGCACAGGAGGACATATGTAGGCGCGCTTCCCGGAAGGATCATACAGGGAATTAAAAAAGCAGGAACCAATAATCCTGTCTTTATATTGGATGAGGTAGATAAGCTGCTGGCTTCTAATATGGGAGACCCGACCAGTGCATTGTTAGAAGTGCTGGATCCGGAACAAAATAATACTTTCTCAGATCATTATCTGGAAGTACCCTATGATCTGTCTGAGGTATTTTTCATAGGGACAGCAAATTCTCTGAGGGACATCCCGGAACCATTGAAAGATAGAATGGAAATTATTCAGATCAACAGCTATACAACAACAGAGAAATTCCATATTGCTAAAGAGCATCTCATTGATGAGGTTTTAGAGTGCCATGGACTTAAAGATGAGCAATTGAAAATAGAGGATGATGTTTTGAAAGCCATTATAGATAAATACACCAGAGAAGCGGGAGTAAGAGGGTTAAAAAAACAATTATCCGCTATAGCAAGACATGCGACTGAAAAGATTGTAGTCGATGAGGTAAATATTCCTTATGTGGTAAAGGAAGAGATGTTGTTTGATATATTAGGACCTGAAATAGCAACCTATGACAAAGTAAAGAAGTCAAACCCACCTGGTGTAGTTACCGGATTAGCCTGGACACCGGTTGGCGGAGATATTCTATTTATCGAAAGTGCTTTTATGCCAGGAAAGGGAGAGCTTATATTGACAGGACAGATGGGAGAGGTGATGAGGGAGTCTGCTAAAATATCTCAGAGTCTTATCAGATCGAGATTGTTTTTAAGCCTGGAAGAAAATCATTTTGCCAAGCATGATCTCCACATACATATACCGCAGGGTTCCATACCTAAGGATGGTCCATCTGCTGGTGTGACTCTCTTTACATCTATTGCGTCTCTCTTTACTGGAATTCCAGTAGATGCAAAGACTGCCATGACCGGAGAAATATCCTTAAGAGGCAAGATTCTTCCAGTGGGTGGAATTAAAGAAAAAGTAATAGCAGCACATCGTTCAGGAATTAAGAAAATACTTCTTCCTTCTGAAAATAGGAAAGACCTTTGTGATGTTCCAGAAGAAATAAAGAAGGATATTCAGTTTGTTTTTATCGAAACAATTGAAGAATTGTTGCAAGAGACATTAGGCATAAAGCTTCCAAAGGTTAGTAATTTACATTTTTACTTTCCTGATAAAGATGCCCTGACAACCGATAAGGAATTTGTCAAAGTGTAATAGAATGAAACACTACCTGAAAAATTTCTATTAACTATATCTAACCTCAAACTTAATAAAACCCCTTTAGCTTTCTTGCTAAAGGGGTTTTATTATTTTAAATGGTTTTAACCAAAAACAATATAGGAATTGTCTTCAAAAGCATAGCCCCGTGAACTGTTGCTTTTAATGTATCTCTCTAATTGTGTGAATTAAAATAACTAGTGACCAAAAAGAGTTGGAAGCGATGAAAGAAAAATTTAAAGGTATTGAAAGTGTCTTAAAGATCTTGAATATGGATGACACTATTGATTAATACTATTAGAGAAAATTAATTAATAATTATGGCAGTTTGAAAGATGTCAAATATGATGATTACAATTTTTATATATAAATAAATTTGATTTAAATTAACTAATTTAATACATAAGTCAGTGAATTGCCCTTAATAGTGGTTTTGTCAATATTTCTTTAATAATTTCAATTCTAAATACAACATTTATCATACCTTCATTATTTGCATAAAGTACTCAGCTATCTTCAGTTTATACTTTTTTGGTTCTATGATATGATTAATGTTGTTATAGGTTTTTTTCTGGAGGTTTAATGTGATGAAAAATAATGGTACTTATTTTATAGGGGTAGATATTGGAACTGGCAGTGTTAGAGCTGCTGTCTTTTCGGCTGCCGGTAAAATGATTGGTTTAGGCATTTCCCCAATTAGAATTTATCGGCCTAAAGAAGATTTTGTGGAACAATCATCAGAAAATATTTGGAAACAATCTGGTAATGCTGTCAAACAGGCAATTGCAATGGCAAATATTCCAACTTCATCAATAAAGGGAATAGGGTTTGATGCAACATGTTCTTTAGTTGCATTAGGTACCGAATTCGAACCCATTTCAATATCTCCTACAGGTAAGAAAGACCAGAATATTATTGTATGGATGGATCATCGTGCCTTAAAAGAAGCAGCTGAAATTAATGAAACTGATGACGAGGTCTTGAGATATGTAGGTGGCAAAATTAGTCCAGAAATGCAAATTCCAAAAATCTTGTGGTTAAAACGAAATTTACCTGAACAGTATAAAAATACAAAAAAGTTTTTAGATTTAGCAGATTATATGGTTTTTCGCTCTACCGGAGAAGATGTTCGAAGTGTTTGTACCATGACTTGCAAATGGACATATCTTGCTCATGAAAAACGCTGGAGTAAAAAACTATTTAAAGAAATTCAATTAGAAGATTTATTTGAAAATAATCGTATAGGATCTAAAATCGAGGAACTAGGTAAGCCTGTAAACTATTTAACCAAAAAAGCTGCTGCCAATTTTGGTTTAACCACCGACACAATAGTATCAGTGGGAATAATTGATGCTCATTCTGGAGGATTAGGCATAGTTGGACCCAATCCTGAAGAAACCATATCTATCATTGCAGGTACTTCTTCTTGCCATATGGCTATCAGCAAAGAACCCCTATTTGTCCCTGGCGTTTGGGGGCCCTATTTTGGTGCCATGCTCCCAGATATGTGGCTGAATGAGGGTGGACAGAGTTCAGCTGGTTCGTTAATTGACTATATTATTTCAGAATCTGCCATTTTCCCTGATCTCAAGAGAGAAGCAAAAAAGAAAGGGGCAAGCTATTATGAAATACTCAATGATGTAATAAATGAAATGGAAAAAGAAAATATCTATTTAACCAAAGATTTTCATCTATTAGGATATTTTCATGGTAATCGTTCTCCAAGGGCAAATCCGAATTTGAAAGGAATGATTAGTGGTCTTACATTGAATCAAACAAAAATGGAGTTAGCAAAGAAATATTTAGCAGCAGCACAATCTGTTGCTTATGGAACAAGACATATCATTGAAACAATGAATGAGGCTGGCCATAAAATAAAAAATATTCATATGTGCGGTGGAATAGCCAAGAATAGATTGTGGCTTAGAGAACATGTGGATATAACAGGGTATGAGATTGTCCTACCTGAAGAACTGGAATCAGTCCTTTTAGGTGGTGCTATACTTGCTTCAACTGCTTCAGGGTATTACCCGGATATCTATACGGCAATTAAATTTATGTGGGGTAAAGGTGAAAAAATCATTCCTGGAGATCAATTAAAACAACAGTTTCATGAAAAGAAATACAGAGTATTTCAGGAATTATATCTTGACCAGTTAAAATATCAAAAGATGATGGAATGAAATTGAAGAGTAACGATAGACTAAAACTATTGTACTGTTTACTACAAAGAAGAAAATATACTTTGTGATATTTTATAGTAGTATTACTTTTGTTACCAGAATTTTTAGAAATGAGTGTCAATGTTATAATTACTTCATTTTATTTTTAGGTGCGGGGTATATCTTTGAGGTGGGGAATAAGACATAACTACCTCTTTTACTATAATATTATCCTTATTTCAATCAACTCATAAATTGTTATACTTAAGCACAGCTACTTGTAAATTACAATTTTCTAAGATAATCAATAAATTATAGATTATTATGAAAAAAACGTAAGACTTACTTCAAATATTGACAATTATAGAATATCCTTTTATAATATAACTGATAATAATTGTAATCGATTACATTTCATTCATTAACTATTATAATCATTTTCTTCACAATTTTCTTACAGTTTTAATAATAAATATGAAAATAAATATTAAAAATGTAGCTGAAAAAGCAGGATTTTCTACAGCAACTGTTTCAAGAGTTTTGAGAAATTACCCCGGAGTTAGAGAACAGACAAGAAAAAAAATTCTGAACACTATATCCGAATTAAATTACGAGATTAATGCTGTTGCTAGAAATCTTAGACAGAAAAAAACTTATTCTATTGGGATAATAGTAGGTAATGTACTTTCACAATTTTATTCAGTAATTGCCAAATCTGTTGAAGATACCGCCAACAAATATGGATATAACGTTATTTTATGCAATGGAGATGAAGACCCAGAAAAGGAATTGAATTATTTGAGGGTTTTAAAATCTAACAGAGTAGATGGCATTATACTAACCCCCACAGGTAAAAATTCTACCTATATAAAGCATTTAATAAATTCTGGAACCAGAGTAGTACTTCTAGACCGTTTATTGGAAGGGGTAAACTGCGACACTGTATTAGTTGATAATGCAATTGGTGCTTATAAGGCTGTAAGGCATTTAATAGAGAGAGGATATAAAAAAATTGGCATAGTAAATGGTTATCTTGACCGAACTACCGGTGCTGAAAGATTGAGAGGTTATCTAAATGCACTTAGGGAAGCGGGAATTACAAAAGATGACAGTTTAATTAAAATGGGTAATTTTAAAAAAGAAAATGGTAGAAAGTTAACTAAAGAGTTGCTGAATCAACCAAACAAACCAGAAGCAATCTTTACCGCTAATATAGACATTTCCATAGGTGCCCTAATTGCAATTAAAGAAATGAATTTGAAGATTCCTGAAGATATAGGCATTGTCTGTTTTGATGATTCAGACTGGATGTCAATTTTTGAGCCCCCTATTACAGTAATCAGGCAGCCAGTATATCAATTAGGTTCTCAAGCTAGCGAGCTACTAATTAAAAAAATTGAAAATGAACAGAATGACTTATCTATAAATAACAGAATAATATTAAATACGGAACTAATCATCAGAAAATCTACTAGAAAATTAAATAATTCAATTAAATAACTGTTATTCTTGCCTCCGGTTAACCCTATATATAAGAAAGGAGGTGAATTAAAACAATCTTCATAATATTTTCTTTGTATTAATTAGCAAGTAAATAAAGTTAGATTAAAAGGAGAGTTTGTTATGAAAAGAGTTAAAATTGTTTTAATGTTATGTTTGTTTTTTCTTTTATCATCAATAGTAGCTTTTGCTCAGCAGCCAACATATCATCTAAAATTTTCCACTGCTGCCACTCCTTTAGAGCCACAAACCCAAGGATTTATGAAATTTGCTGAGGTCATAGAGGGTTTGACAAATGGGGACATTAAAGTAACCATTTATCACTCTGGTCAGTTAGCAGACCAAAAAACACAGGTTCTCGGTACAATGAGGGGAGATATTGAAATGTCTGATGGTGCACCTTCCTGGTTTGGAGACCTCGTTCCATATCCAGAAATAGGAGTATTAGAGGCTGCATATGTTTTTAAAAATTTAGACCATCTATACTACGTGGTAAATGGCCCTATAGGAAAAGCTTACTGGGATGAACTCAGAAAGCGTTCAGGATTAGTAGTGCTAGACACCTGGTTTTTAGGAACCAGACAGTTAAATCTGACTAAAAAAGCAGGTGAAGTAAGAACTCCTGAAGATTTAAAGGGTGTTAAACTAAGAATGCCTGGTTCTGAGGCATGGATGGATGTCGGTCGTGGATTAGGTGCTCAACCCACTCCTTTAGGATTTAATGAGGTATATATGGCTCTAAAGACCGGCACTATTGATGGACAGGATAATCCGCTACCAACTGACTATTCCAGTAAATTTTATGAAGTGACACATTACATCGTCTTAACTGATCATCAAATGACCATAATTAATCCCACTATTAATGAAAAAGTGTGGGAAAGCTTGCCGGAAGAATACAAAGTTTATATGAAAATGGCACTAATGGTGGGAAGAAACTATTGTAATCAATTAGTTTTAGAACAGGAAGCAAGTCTGATTGCTAAATTCCAAAATGAATATGGTATGGAGATTATTGTTCCGGATAAAGATGCATTTATGGCAAATGTGAAAAAGGTATATGAAAAGAATGATGATCTATGGGGTAAGGGTGTCTATGAGATGATACAAAATGTCAGTTCAGAATTGTATGATGCAGAATAATCAGTTTAGTGACCCCTAAAAATTTCCTGAACAGTAAGAGGGGTAAGAAATGTTCCTACCTCTCTTACTGAAATAGCCGTAACTGGTATTTTCTTAAAACAAAGAGGGGGAATTACTCAATGAAATCCTTAAAGAATATATGTAATTACATATTCATTTTTTTTGAAGAGTATTTATCATCTTTAGCTTTACTGGTGTGTGCCGCTACTGTTACAATACAAGTTTTTTATCGATATTTTCTTAATATTTCTTTAGAATGGCCTTTTGAATTATCTGTTTATGCCTATATCTGGGCTTTGTATCTTGGTGCAGCCTGGGGAGTAAGAGAAGAACATCATGTTAAATTTAATATAGTATATGATGCCCTGTCTCCAAAGGTACAAAAGATAATCGACATAATTTTCAATTCTATTACTACAATTGTTTTTATAATTATTTTTATACCTGTATGGGATTATCTGTTATTCAATTACAGGATTAAGACAGCTGCTCTTAAAATTCCCTGGACTTATGTTTTCGGTGTATTCTCCATATTCTTGACCTTAACAATTATTCACAATATTGGACATATTGTTCGTGATATCAAATTTTTGATGACAAGTAAAAAATTAGAAAACAGAGGGTAAGATAAAATGCTTATAGCAATATGGGTAATTCTATTTGCAATTATGTTTATATTTGGATATCCTATTATCTTTGCCGTTTCCGTTCCTTCAATACTTTATGTAATTTTGGCAAAAATACATTATGCAGTTATTGTAGATGCTATGGTAATAGGTTTTGAAAAACAATTTGTTTTATTGGCTGTACCATTATTTATTCTTGCTGCCAGAATAATGAATGAGAGTTTGATAACCGAACGTCTTTTTAATTTTGCCGGTAGATTGGTAGGTTCACTGAAAGGTGGGCTGGGACAGGTCAATGTGTTAGTTTCAGTTCTATTTGCTGGAATGACCGGTTCGGCAATAGCCGATGCCTCTGGATTAGGGATAATAGAAATAAGAGCTATGAATGATGCCGGCTTCGATCCAGAATTTAGCTGTGCCGTTACTGCAGCGAGTGCAACACTAGGTCCTATTATCCCCCCAAGTATCCCTATGGTTATTTATTCAATGACTTCAGGAGCTTCTTTGGGCCATTTATTTCTTGGTGGAGTTCTTCCTGGTGTATTTTTAGCAGGGGCTATGATGGTCTATGTTGCCTATATTTCAAATAAACGAAACTATCCTACTGGAGAACCATTCAATTTAAAAAGTTTAATGAAAGCTTTTTTTAAGGCATTTTTTCCATTATTGACACCAGTCATCCTATTGGGAGGCATATACGGTGGAGTGTTTACACCAACTGAGGCAGCTGCAGTTACTGTGTTTTATGCTTTTGTATTATCAGTATTTGGCTATCGTATTTTAGGATTCAAAGGATTGGTAAAAGTTTTTAAAGAATCTGCTCTAAGTACCGGGTATGTTTCAGCAATGGTAGCAGCTGCTCTTATTTTTAGTTATATTGTTTCGAGAGAGCAGTTGCCTGTAGCTATAACCAATGCCGTTATGAATTCAGGGATTGTTACCAATAAATATATTTTCCTCTTATTTGTCAATTTACTGTTATTACTATTAGGTTGTTTTATGGATCCCATTGTAGGATTGCTTATCGTAATGCCTATACTTGTACCAATAGCCATATTATTTGAAGTTGATTTAGTCCATTTTGGAGTTATAACAACATTGAATCTTATGATTGGCCTCTGTACTCCACCTTATGGAGAGAGTTTGTTTATAGTAAGTGCCATATCAAAGGTTCCTTTAGGAGGGATTATTAGGGAAATGTGGCCTTTTCTCGCAGTCTTAATAACTGTTTTACTTATTTGTACATATTTCCCAGAGATAATTCTGTTTATTCCAAAATTGGCAGGATATGTACCTTAAAAATATATTTTTTAAATACTCGTTTCTAAAATGTGCCAGCATTAGAAAAAATAAGGAGATATTAAAAATGCAAATTAACTCAAAATTATTAGAAAAATATTATCAGGAGATAGAAGAAAAAAGTAGGAATAATTTAGATAAAACAATAAAAAAAATAATTGAGGTAAAGAAAAAAGGTGGGAACATTATGGTAGTTACCGGTAGTGGTCCCAATATTCACGAAGGTGTTACCACATTAATTTCTGAATTGATGGATAAGAGCATCATAGATAGTGTTAGTACCAGTTCTGCTGTAATTGCTCATGAAATGGCAGGAAGTTTAGATAAGGTTAAAAGGGTCAAGGTGGATAAATTAGGGATCCAATTCGATAAGAGCATAATTCCCAGAGGAGATTTTTTTGAACTCACTCAAATGGAGCAAGGATATTTAGATAAACTGAAGGAAGAGATGATTTTAGATGAATCCTTGTTAGAAAAATTAGAATCCGCTGATGGTGACATTATTATAAAGGCAGCAGGAAACATGGCATACCCTATGGGTCTAAGAACTGAAAATCTCTCTCGTGATATATTCCACATTGCTCAAACATATAATTTACCTTTTGAGGAAGTGGCTGGTTGGGCAGCAGATAAAAAGACCATGATAGGAAAAGGGGCAGAGAAATCCCTGCCGGTAATCGTTACTGTGCCTCAGCTTGTCGGAGGGGGAATGGTAGGTATCTTACTTGCTGATAGTATTTCTATATCGGAGAGATCGATGCGTATTGCCAGGATGTTAGAAGAGGCGGATATTATTATAGAATCAGCAGTTGCCTTAACTCAAGAGATACATGATGGTCCTTTTGAATGTTATACAGGTCATGGAATATGGTCTCATTGGAACGGAATTAACACTTATAGTCTGAGAGAAAAAACTATTATCAGGATTGATTTGGACCAGAACCTGATGACAGCTAAGTTGATGGAGATTGAAAATAAAAAGATTCAAGAATCTATAAACAAAGGATTACCCAAGACCAAGGTTACCGGTATACCATTTCGAATGGAGATGTCAGCTTTTGCCCGTCATGAATATAGCATTCCCATAGTCGGTGATATTGGGAAAATCTGGCCCATAATAGCCTACAGGGTTGCCGATGAACTCGGTATTGATCTTGATTTTATCAGCTACCCTCAGGAATCTGAAGAAGGTAAGAATATGAGAGAGTGGATTGTAGAACACGTTAAACCTATTGATAGGACAGAACTTTTGAAACAGGCTCAGCGATATAAATTATAATTTATTTTGAAAGGAGTAAATACAATATGAAAGTAGTAGGTATTATTCCTGCCCGATATAGTTCAACCAGATTACCGGGAAAACCCTTAAAAGATATTGGTGGGAAAACGATGATTCAAAGGGTATATGAGAGTGTGAGAAAATCTAAATTATTGGATGATGTGATTGTAGCCACAGATGACCAGAGAATATTTGACGAGGTGTTAGGATTTAAAGGGAAAGTTGCAATGACTTCAAAAGACCACCCCAATGGAACTTCTAGAATTGCAGAGGTTGTAAAAGATATGGATATAGATGTGGCAATAAATATTCAGGGAGATGAACCTTTTATTTCTAATGAGATGATAGATGAATTAACAGGAACATTAACAGAAAACGCTGATATAAATATGGCTACTCTATGCTATCAACTTAATGATGAAAAAAAGTTTAAAGACCATAATGTGGTAAAAGTGGTATGTGATGTTAATGGTAATGCTTTATATTTTAGCCGTTCTTTAATTCCATATCCCAGAAAAGAAATTAATTTTAAGGTATATGAACACGTAGGAATTTATGGTTATCGAAAACCATTTCTTCAGGAATTTGTGGAATTAGAAGATACACCCTTATCACTCATAGAATCATTGGAGCAATTAAAAGCCTTAGAGTATGGTTACAAAATACATGTTGTTGAGACCAAGTACAACTATGTGGCCCTGAGCATTGATACACAAGAAGATTTAGAAGAGGCCAGGAGAATTATTAAAGAAAGCAAAGAAATTATTTAAATTTAGAGGTCTATCTTATATAAAAATATATAAGATGAGATCTTCTCTTCAAAGAACAGAACAAAAAGTATCATGAAACCTGGAGTGTAAAGAAATGATTATAGATGTTTTGGAAAATGCCACTATGTATATGCAAATAAACAACAGATTTGGAAAAGCCTTTGATTTTTTAAAAAATACCAATCTCTTAGAACTAAACTCTGGAAAGTATGAAATAGAGGGAAATGAAATCTATGCCTCAGTAGATACCTATTATACTGTACCTAAAGAAAAAAAAATGTGGGAAGCGCATCGGCGTTATATCGATATACAATTCTTAATTAAAAATAGCGAACAAATGGGTTATGCCCATCTGGAACAGATGAAACAAATCACAGAATATGATGAAGATAAAGACATAGTATTTTATGAAGGGAATGGTAATTTTTTTACGGTTAATCCAGGAACTTTTGTGATTTTCTTTCCTCAGGATGCACATATGCCAGGTGTTGAAATAGAAAAATCAAAAGAAATAAAAAAGATTGTAATAAAAGTTCTTGCAGATTAACAGTGATTTGTTATTTATAAGATAAAACTAATAATTTAAGAGGTAAAGTAAAATGAAGAGAATGAAAAACCTTGTAGTCCCTACCATTACTCCATTTGAAGAAAATGGTGATATTGATATTGAAGCAACAAAATCCCATTACGATTTTTTACTTAAAGCAGGAGTGAAGAATTTTTACATTTTAGGAACAACCGGCGAAGTATTCTTAATGAATAAAGAAGAGAGAAAAAAAACGGCAGAAATAATAGTTGATTTTGTTGGGAATAAGGGAAATGTTTTTATTCATATTGGTGCTCAGCCAACTGTAGATGCTTGCGAATTGGCCGCACATGCAGAAAATATTGGAGCAGCAGGGGTAGGAGCAGTAACTCCATTCTATTTTAAGTTCAGCCAAATCGAATTAGAGGAGTATTATCTATCTATAGCAAAGAGTGTAAAAGAAGACTTTCCCGTTTATTTGTATAATCTACCTGGTTGTACCACAAATGATTTGCTGCCGGAAACTGTATCTAAATTGGCCAGAGTAGATAATATAATAGGAATAAAAAACAGTATGTCTGATATCTTCAGACTAACCCGATTAGTTGATGAAACACCTGAAGATTTTGATGTAATTATAGGTTCAGATCCCATAATTTTACCTGCTATGCTTTCTGGAGCTAAAGGGAGTGTATCTGGAAATGCCAATGTATTCCCTGAGGTATTTTTAGGATTATTCCAGGCATTAGAAGAAAATAATTACGAAAAAGCTCATCAAAAACAGATTGCCATAAAGAATATTGCAATGGCTTTAAAAGATGGTGCAAATCTGGCGTATTTTAAAGAGGCTCTTGTTCACAGAGGCTTTAAAAAGACCTTTACCAGAAAACCGATATTGGGACTTAGCCAGGAAGAAAAAGATCAGTTAAAGGTTGATATGCAAAGAATTATTGAAAATTACCTTTGAGATTTTTAACACCTATTGCCGGTAATTAAATATAGTTTTTGTATTTTTAGAATTATTTTCAGAGATGGGTATTTTGCTCACAAGATTGTTTTACTACTCGAATGACAGGACAATTATGTTATTAAATGCATTACATCAATGATCTCTTCAGAATCAATGATGATTTTTTTGAAATAGGGTATGATGATAAAATTGTCTTGGCTGAGGTAAATTATCTGGTTTTATTTTGTTGTGTAATTATTACTGAACTGACAGAACGCTATCTTAGCGGTTAGTATAATTAAAAAATATTTATACTACAAAAATTTAATAGAGAGGAGCTATAAAATGAACTTTGAAAACAGATTAATCGGCTCACTTCCCCGAGTGGGGATAAGACCAATTATAGATGGAAGAAGAAGGGGAGTACGTGAATCTCTGGAAGATCAGACTATGAGAATGGCGAAAAGGGCAGCCAATTTGATAAGTTCACATTTGCATCATCCTAATGGTTTGCCGGTAGAGTGTGTTATTGCAGATACTACTATAGGAGGAGCGGCAGAAGCTGCAAAATGTGCTGATAAATTTTCTCGTTCCAATGTTGGAGTATCTTTCAGTGTTACACCCTGTTGGTGCTATGGTATGGAAACAATCGATATGGACCCCTCTCTGCCAAAGGCTATCTGGGGATTTAATGGAACTGAAAGACCTGGTGCTGTTTACCTGGCAGCAGCACTGGCTGGGCATGATCAGCTGGGGTTGCCTGCTTTTGGTATTTATGGAAAAGAAGTAATGGATGCTGATGATGAAAGTATCCCGGAGGATGTTAAAGAAAAGATATTGCAATTTGTCAAAGCAGGATTAGCAGTTGCATTTATGAAGGGAAAATCTTACCTTTCTTTAGGCAGTGTATCAATGGGGATTGCCGGTTCACTGGTAAGCCCGGAATTTTTAAAAGACTACCTGGGAATGCGAACTGAATTCGTAGATATGTCTGAATTTGTACGTAGGATGGAAGAGGGTATCTTTGATAAAGAGGAATATCAGAAAGCATTGACCTGGGTAAAAGAAAACTGCAGGGAAGGTGAAGATAGAAATAAAGAGAGTATCAGACATTCTGCCCAACAAAAGGAAAAAGAATGGGAAATAGTGGTTAAGATGACTCTCATTGCCCGGGATTTAATGGTCGGTAATAAGAGATTGGCAGAGATTGGTTATCCTGAGGAAGCAGAGGGACATAATGCTATTGCCGCTGGATTCCAGGGACAGAGACAATGGACTGATCATTTCCCCAATGGAGACTTTACCGAGACGATACTAAATACTTCTTTTGATTGGAATGGTATTCGTGAGCCATTTACTTTTGCCACAGAAAATGATTGCCTGAATGGAATTGCTATGTTGTGGAACCACCTGCTGAGTAATAGAGCACAGATTTTTTCGGATGTACGAACCTTCTGGAGCCCTGAATCGGTAAAAAGGGTTACCGGTAAAAAGTTGAATGGAAAAGCAGAGAATGGAATTATACACCTCATTAATTCTGGTGCTACAACTCTTGATGCTACCGGTCAGCAGAAGGAAAATGGTCGTTCAGTAATGAAACAATTCTGGGAAATAAATGAACAAGATATCAAGGCATGTCTTGAGAATACCAGGTGGAGTCCGGCTAGTTTGGAGTATTTTCGAGGAGGAGGTTTTTCTTCTACTTTCTGGACGCGTGGCGAAA
This sequence comes from Atribacterota bacterium, assembly GCA_040774925.1. Taxonomy (GTDB): domain Bacteria; phylum Atribacterota; class Phoenicimicrobiia; order Phoenicimicrobiales; family Stramentimicrobiaceae; genus Stramentimicrobium. Next base: position 15,686 of record JAXGTM010000003.1, read on the forward strand.
TGCCTGTAACAATGTCGCGAATTAATCTGATTAAAGGGCTGGGTCCTGTTTTACAGATTGCCGAAGGCTATACAGTGGAATTACCAGATGATATTAGCTATATTTTAACTGAACGAACCGATCCCACCTGGCCGACTACCTGGTTTGTACCTAGATTAACCAATAAGGGAGCTTTTCGAGATGTTTATTCTGTAATGAATTTTTGGGGTGCCAATCATGGCGCAATCAGTTATGGACATATAGGAAAAGATTTAATTACTTTAGCTTCTCTATTAAGAATTCCAGTTGCCATGCACAATGTACCTGAAGATAAGATCTTCAGACCCAAGGCCTGGAGTGCCTTTGGAACACAGGATTTAGAAAGTTCAGACTTCAGAGCATGTCAAAATTTTGGACCACTCTATAGATGAAATAATAAATGGTAGAAATATTATTTAATTTCCTGATCTTTATTCTATAAATTTAGTTAAGTAAGGAGTAAACCAGGATAGGATAGAGGTGCAAAATCTTAATGGGTCCCTTGTCCGTTGTGTTAGAACGCCAATTCTGTCTGGTGGTAAATAGAAAAGCAGACCTGTCTCATAAAGAGAAAAAATATAAACTATTTTAAAGAGGCAGGTCTGCCAGTTATAAAATAATGACCTGTCATAGGGACGGTTCTTCTGACAGACTATTATTTTGTAAATAATTAGAAAAATTTACCTACTGATATTTTCAATGAGGTTAAGATGCACTCTAAATTTACAATTTCAAGAATGAGTAAAAATAAGCAGATAATTGAGAATTATATTACAAAAAAAGATAGATAATTCTATTTAAAATCGTATTGAAATAATTTAAACTAATACCTACTTAATTGACATTAAAAAAGAAGCGATATATACTTTATTAAGGTAATGTAAGTTTTTTATTTTTCATAATAGTTTATATATAGTAGTTTAAACTGATGAAAAAGGGGGAAATATGCTTTATCCTGTAAAAGAGACACCAGAATTTGAAGGAAAAGAGATACTATATGGTTTGAATGAAAATAGTACTAATGAGGAGATAAAAGCAAAGGCATTTGAACTTTTAAAGAAAGTTAGGAGTATGCCTGCTGCAACCGTAAAAGATGGATTACCTGAAATACGGGTAATCGATTTTTGTTTACTATCAGACGGTTATTTTTATTTTATCGCATCTAAAGGTAAGAATATTCATGAGCAGCTTATGAAAACTCCATATATTGCCCTTTGTGAGAGGATAGAGAGATGGTATGCTGTACGGTTGATGGCACATGTTACTCCTGTAATGGATAAAGAGGTGTGGGATGAATTTTTCCTCTATAATCAGGGTTCAGCATCGATGTATGCTTCAAATCCTCATCTGTTAGAATTATTCAGACTCGATGCGGGAGAAGGTGAGATTTTTCATCTCTACCATGATAAAAGATTGAAACGTGCCCGCTTTGCTTTTGGAGGAATGGAAGTAAAACCAATGAACTATACCATAACTGACCGGTGTACAGGTTGTGGTATATGCTTAGAAGTCTGTATGGAATCCTCCATAGTAGAAGATGGTGATAAATATAGAATATCTTATATGGATTGTAATGATTGCGGCAAATGTTATGTAGTCTGTCCGGAACAAGCTATTGATTGCCGGTTATATAATGAAGAGTGGCATGAAAGGATGATGAAAAGTTTAGAGTTGAATAACTAATAAAATAATAAAGTACTCAGGGAATAATTTGTTATAAATATCATATTAAAAGGAAGGTATTTTATATGAAAAAGAAGTATGTTATTCTTTTAGTTGTGCTTGTTCTTCTAACATCGGTATTTGTTTCTTATGGTAATGAGGTAAAAAAAATTAGATTAGGCCATTCAGGACCTCCTGGCTCAAGCATCGATGTGGGTGTACAGAATATTGCTAAAGAAATAAAAGAAAAGACTGATGGTGCGTTAGTTATTGAGATTTATCCAGGTGCTCAACTAGGAGATGAAAATGTAATGCTCGATTCTCTAATGAGTGGTACTCTAGATATGGATTTAGCAGGTACGCCAATTATGGCGAATGTAATGCCTGAATTCAATATGCTCTCTATGCCATTTTTATTCAGAAATACAGATGAATTCTTTGCAATAGTTAATAGCAAAGATTTCATAGAGAAATGTAATGAGTTAACAATTCCCAAAGGCATTGTCCTTCTCGGATTTCCCAATGGAGAAATGCGTGGATTATCCAACGTTAAACGAGAAGTAAGAACTCCTGAGGATTTAAAAGGTCTAAATCTAAGGGTTATGGCTGGACCCCTATATACCGATATATTCAAAGCGATGGGTGCAATGACGACAACACTTGCCTTTGGAGAAGTATACTCAGGATTACAACAGGGCGTAATAGATGGGGAAGATAATGGAATTAATATGCTTGACATGATGAAATTTATGGAAGTTGAAAAATTCCATACTGCTCTTGGGCATACTATCCAGACAAATCCCATTTTAATAAATAAAAAACTTTGGGATAGATTGCCTGAAGAGCAACAGAAAATTATGAAAGATGTCATTTTTGCTCAAGCTCAGGCATATCCGGAAGAAATACTAAAACCTCAGATAGAAGCATCTAAGAAAAAGGTTGAAGAAAATGGAGTAAAAGTAGTAATGGAACTGACCCAGGAAGAATATGAAGCCTTTAAAAACTCTGTTTCTTCTGTATATGATAAATATAAACCTGAAATTGGTGATGATTTCTATGAATATGTTATGAATCAGATAGATTCATATCGTAAATAGATAATAGCAATAAGCAGGCGGCAAAGTATTTTGCCGCCTCTTCTATTCTTATACATACAATTTATATATTCGGGAAGAAATAGAAATTGAAGAAGCTGAAAAACATTTTTACACAAACTGAGATGGTAATAGTAACCATACCTTTATTTATGCTTTGTATTCTTACCGTTGTACAGATAATAATGCGTACTATTTTTAAGACAGGAATTCACTGGCTCGAAGAGTTTGGCAGGTATATACTGCTCTACAGCACATTCATTGGAGCTGGAATTGCCATAAAAAGTGATGAACATCCACGAATGACAGCAATCATCGCAGTATTGCCGGAGAAAATGGCATACATTGTTAATATATTAGGTGATTTAATATGTGCTACAATTTTGCTGGTTTTAGATTACTATGCCTGGATACAGGTAATAAATGTGTTTGTTCGTGGAACCCGTACCTCAACTCTTCCTCTTCCCATGTGGATTGTGTATGCAATATTGCCTGTAGCTATGATTATAATGTCTGTCCGTTACATAGCTTCAGCTAGAGATAAATTTATATTATTAAAAAAATTAAAAAATCTAAAAGATAAAGGAAGAGGAGAATAGGGCATTTGTTAGTAGTATTTTTATTTTTTCTTCTTTTATGTATGGGGATACCCATTGCTTTTGTTGTATTGGTGGCATCCACCATAGGAATCTGGGTATATTCTGGTATTTCTCTACAGATAGTCATACAAACACTTTATAGTGGATTAAACAACTACCTTCTTCTGGCAATTCCCTTTTTCATAATGTCTGGTGCAGTAGCTGCGCGGGGTGATACCTCTAAATATCTTATAAAAGTAATGAGAATATTTTTTGGAAGAGTATATGGCGGTAGTCTGATAGGTGCAATTTTAGCTTGTACCTTTTTTGCGGCAATATCTGGCTCTAGTATAGCTACAATCATCGCCATAGGAAGCCTTGTAATACCATCTATGCTGGAAGAGGGTTATCCTGATCATATGCCTATTGGGGTAATTACCTCTGGAGGTTCATTGGGGATTTTAATTCCACCAAGTGCTCCAATGGTCGGTCTTTGTGTTGCTATGGGTACCTCAGTTAGTGCTTTATTTGCGGCTGGTTTTATACCAGGGTTACTACTGGCAGCTGTTTGGATCGGATATGCCTTGATTTCTTCCAGAAAAATGAAGGTTGGTAAACGGGAAATATACTCTTTTAAAGAATCTGTACAGATTCTTTTTAAAGCAATTCCAGCCCTATTATTCCCCGGAATAGTGCTGGGAGGGATTTATCTAGGGCTTGCTACTCCCACAGAGGCGGCAGCTATATCCGTTATATATGTAATACTTGTTGAATTGTTTGTTTATAAGACAATAAAACCGGATGAGCTTTTCAAAAGCCTTTTCAACTCATTGGTAACATCTGCTACTATGACTTTCATAGTATCCTGTGCAGCTGTTATTACATGGTTTGTGACAACACAGCAAATACCGGCTTTAATAAACAATTTTATTGTCTCAACAGTCTCTTCAAAGGCAGCTTTTCTACTACTCTTATTTGTGTTATTTTTCATTGTAGGATGTTTTATGGATTTATTCGCTTTATTGATTATATTGGGACCTATTCTTGCTCCTGTTCTTGCAGTTTATGAAATAAATCCTGTCCATTTTGGTATAATCTGTATAATGTCTACTCAGATTGCTTTTCTCACCCCACCTTTTGGACTAAACCTTTTTGTTTCTATGAGTCTTACTAAGAAAGGTCTATGGGAGACAGCTTATGCGACCATGCCTTATACGATTTTATTAGCAATAATCACTCTGCTTATTATGTTTGTTCCGCAAATAACTCTCTGGCTACCAGGTATTTTAAGATAAGAAAAGTAGCAACCAATTTGAACAAGAGATGAAATGATTTTATCGGGAATTCTATTTCATTCGGAACCTTTGTTAAAATTTCCTTATGATAATGAATAATGAAGATCTTTTGAAAAGGTAAATCAATGGTTTTTGATTATAAGAAAGAGTATAAGGAATTTTATTTGCCGTCGCAAAAGCCGGTTATAGTTGAAATCCCAGAGATAAATTTTCTGTCAGTTAAGGGGAAGGGAAATCCCAATGAAGAGCTAGGTGAATATAAGATTGCAGTGGGTTTATTATATACAATTGCCTATACTTTAAAGATGAGCTATAAGGGTAGATATATGATAGAAGGATATTACGAATATGTGGTTCCTCCTCTGGAAGGACTCTGGTGGCAACCGGGAACTAATGGTATTGATTATAAGAATAAAGATAAATTTCATTGGATTTCTATGAACCGTTTACCCGATTTTGTTGCGTTGAGGGATTTCGAGTGGGCAATAAAGGAAGCTACCAGGAAGAAAAAAGACGATTTTTCAAAGGGCGAGTTTTTTACCTATAACGAAGGTTTATGTGTGCAGTGTATGCATATTGGTCCATATGATGATGAGTCGGTAACTGTAATGCGTATGAATGATTATATTGAACAAAAGGGTTACATTAGCGATATAACAGATGAGAGACATCATCATGAGATATATCTTTCTGATCCGCGTAAAAGTAAACCCGATAAACTTAAAACGGTTATAAGACATCCTATTAAAAAAGTTAAATTATAGTGTTGATATTTAAAAAATATTGACTGCAAAAATAACTAAATTAGAAAAATAACACAAAATATATATAAAATAATTTTTCAATTCATTTTTAGAAAATCGATAGTTGAAATTACCTCTATTCCTTCATCTTGTAGGCAGTTATTCCAGTAATTGACCATGTTTACTCCTTCCTTATGGAAAGTACTATGGCCATCACTGATTAGAATTACATTAAGCCCATGCAATTTACCATCGATACAGGCAGCCTTTATACAGCCATTAGAAACGAGACCGGTAACTACAATGGTGGCGATATCATTATCTTTAAGTAAAGATAAAAATTGCTTTTCTTTAAAGATGCTACTATGGGTTTTGTTTAAGAGAAAGTCATTATCTGATTTGTGCACATTACTATCTATTTGCCAGTTGGCAGTATTTTCCGCAGAAAAACTGGTATTAGTATGTCTGATGAGAAAAACTGGTTCTTCTTTTTCGTGAAAATAATCTATTAGAGAATTAACATTCTCGATCAACTTCTCCTTATTAAAGACATTTCTTTGTAGTAATCCATACTACATATCTATAACCAGTAGAGCTCGATTATTTTTCATAATTGCCCCTCTCTTTTATATGGTTTTGTATAAGCAGGATATAAATGAAAATGAGCGATGTATATTAAATATATTCTGAGAATTATTATAACATAAAGAAATAGAAAGGTACTTAGGTATTAATCTAATAGAAGAGTAGAAAGAGTAGTGAAAGGAAATCTAATGCGTAAATATTAAGTGGAATAATTTGAATGATTCTGATTTTAAAATATATTTGTTGAAATCAAATTTATTTTTCTGCAGGGCCAGCTACTTCAGAGACAACCATATTGTTTTGAATATCCCATTCCCTGTGTTCATCAGCAATTTGTTCCCGAATTGTCTTAAAAAGTATAATAGCCAGTATGAAAGTACAAACATGAGCAAATGGTTGAGCATAAATAAACCCGGAAAAACCAAAATATTTGTTCAGAATAAAGAGAGTAGGAATGTAAAATAATTCTCTCGCTAATGCCAGCATAAAGGCAGGCCTCCCCTTACCCAATGCTTGAAAAGTAACCCTTAATAAAAATTGTGCGGCCAGCAGGGGTAAAGCAGAAATCATTGCCCTCATAATCTTTACTCCATATGCAATAACTTCTTCGTTATTTATAAACACCTGAATCATCTTACCAGCAAAAAAGTAGAAGAATGATACGAAAAATACCGCTATCCCTACAGCTAACACAAGAGTGGTCTTTATAATACTGTTCATGCGGTCAATCTTCCGGGCACCATAACTGTAACCTATTAAAGGCTGTGCTCCCTGTGATAGTCCTGTCAAAGTCATAATACACATAGAAAAAATACGCCTTACGATACCATAGGCAGCAAGTATTAAGTCATTATAACCAGCTGCAACATAGTTACCAATAGTATTGGCGATACTTAGCATGATTTCATAGGAAGAGGCAGGTATTCCTATTCTAAGAATTTCAAGAATAATATCTTTTTTAAAAGAAAAGTATTTCCAGTGTAAAGATACCATGCTTTTTTTCTTGCGGAAAAAATCAAAATAATAAATCAAACCAATTCCCTGTCCAATCAAAGTAGCTATTGCCGCCCCCTTTACACCATAACCCAGTACTTGAATAAAGATGGGGTCTAATATAATGTTCGTTCCTGTACCAATAAACATACCATACATTGCAACATTGGCTGCCCCTTCTGAACGCAGCATCAGTGTTAACAGAAAATTCATCATTATTATAATGCTGCCCGAAAAGATAATAGAGAGATATCCATGGGCAAATTTGTGAGTTTCTGGAGTTACTCCTATTAAATGCAATATGGGAGAGATAAATATAAGACTAACCAGAGTTACAACTAAAGAAGTTAGCATACAGGTGTAAAAAGCGGTAGAGCTAACTTTTTTAGCCATAATATAATCTTTTTTTCCTAATAAACGGGAAATATAAGATGCAGCACCGAAACCAAATATTCCACTGAAGGACATAAGTATCATAAACATGGGAAAGGCAACAGAGACAGCAGCCACCTGGAAAGGGTCATTCAGTCTTCCTACAAAAAAGGTATCTGTCAGATTATAAAATACCTGTACCTGCATAGCCAATATAGTAGGTATTGAGAGGTTTATTATTGCTTTAAGAGGATGTTCGTCTCTAAGTAATTTTATTCTATTCTCATCCATTGAAAAAAAGTTCCTTAATGCTTAAGAGCAGTTTATTTATCTTTTGGTGTAGTTCAATCTTTATTGCTGTGAAATTAATATATAATTAGAACAATTAAATGACTATAAATAGTTAATATAAGGGATATTTGTAATTAAAATAAAAAGAGAAGATATTGTGCAAGATTTTTGATACACTCTCTTTACCTATCCATATCCTCTTAACTAAATGGTTATGTTTATAATTAAAATGAGCTAATTATTGATAACAACTTTTATCCTATCGTCTTTATCTTCTTTTTTGGCAGAGAAGTTAAGAGAATAGAATTACAAATGTTTAGCCAGCTAAATATATTATAGGATTGAATTATTTTTTGTCAATAAGATATAAGAGTAAATCTATGAAAATCTTTTTGCCGCTTCACTTTAATATATACTATTCATTCTATTTATACAATAATATTTCTTTGATTACCGGGTTAGATTTTGATTTAATGTTTATTAGAGAGAATTAATAAATAAATTGTTCAAAAATCTATAAAAAAGGAGAAGGAATGTCATGTGTGATACCATTGTTGCGCTGAATTCTTCAGAATATGGAGGAGGCGTATTATTTGGCAAAAATAGTGACAGGGAGCCCGATGAAGTACAGAATATCAGAATTATCCCTAGACTTAGATACCCTGATGGTACGAAAGTAGCCTGTACCTATATCACCATCCCGCAGGTAAATGAAACAGAACGAGTTTTTCTCTGTCAACCATTCTGGATGTTTGGGGCAGAGATGGGTGCAAACGAACACGGGGTGATTATTGGCAATGAGGCTATTTTTACCCGGGAAAAACCAGCTCTGACAGGATTGACTGGAATGGATCTGGTCAGATTGGGGCTGGAGCGTAGTAAATCAGCCAGAGAAGCCCTTGAGGTTATTATTGACCTGCTGGAAGAATATGGACAGGGCGGCAATTGCGGATATCGATATAAGCTACATTATATGAATAGCTTCATTATTGCAGATGAGAGAGAATCCTATGTCCTGGAGACAGTAAAAAAGTGGTGGGCATGGAAAAAGATAAAAAATTACTGGAGCATTTCTAACATTATCTCTTTAGAACAGGATTTTGATGATTGTTCTGAAGGGCTTATCGCAAATGCAATTAAGAAAGGCTATTGTAAAGACGAAAAAGATTTTAATTTTAGAAGATGTTATTCCGATAAATTTATGACCCTGGCAGCCGGGGGAATAACACGCGAAAGAAGGTCCAGAGAGTTAATTAAACATAAATATGAGAAATATGGGAAATGTAACACACAAGATTTAATAAATATTCTCAGAGACCATGGGGATGAGGAAAATTATAATGAAAAGCAGGAGAGTACATCATGGAGACCGGACAAAAGCAAGAATACCCTATGCCTGCATGCCAGAGACCCCTTAATTCGCAGAACTCAGACTGTATGCTCTTTAGCGGCAAAGGTCGGCAGTAAAGGTCATTTTTACTATACTACAGGTACTTCAAATCCCTGTCTCAGCCCCTTTTTTCCTCTATTTTTGAATAATACTGCTATACCACAAGGTTATCAGGAAGGAGGGGCAGATTATAACGAAAATTCTTACTGGTGGGAAAGTGAGAAATACCATCGTCAGGCATTGCAAAGTTTTACTGATGTTATTTCAGATATCAGACCATCGATTGAAAAATATGAAGAAAATATGTTTTCAAAAATAGAAGATGATCAGCTGGAAATCACCCAGGGTTTGATCGATGGTTATTTTGAGGAGGCAAGAGATTTAGTACGGCAATCAAGTGGAAAGTTAGAGAATTTAGGTTCAAAAAAATTAAGCTGGCTCTATCGAAACTATTGGCTGAAATACAATAATTTAAACAAAATTAAATAGCTGTATTTATGTTTTGGTTTAATTAAGCATCTTATGCCAGATTGATATTTTAGTATGGCAGCAAAACGTTTTTAAGTAGCATTGTTAGAAGTTGTGTTCTATAAAAAAAGCATTTTGTTAAAACATATTGAAGATGGTAATTGTTGGATTTCAATTTTTTAATGGAATCGTTATGCAAAGTATTTCCAATGCAGTGAGACCAAACTACTCTTTCTTAAATAAAAATAAAAATAATATAATAGGGCTATAGCCTGTCCGATTATGGTGGCAATAGCAGCGCCCCTTACCCCATAGCCTAAGACTAAAATGAAGACAGGGTCTAATATTATATTAATACCGGTTCCGATAAACATTATGAAAAATAAAAAAGGAGAACATCGTCTCCTTTTTCAGTACACCTCAATCTCTTTATTTATAAAAATTGAGTAAATGCTGAAAACTAGCCTTTAAAATATTATTATAATTTATACGGTATGTGCCAATCAGTATAAGTAAAATATTTTGACAGTTAACTTTATTATAAATGAGGGTATTTGCTTATCAATGATAATTGATAGTTTAAAAATGGTTTTTATTTAAATAAAACCAAATATTCTCATTTTGCCAAATTCAGTACATTTATCAATTGTATTTAAAATTTATGTGTTAATTCTAGTATAGGGAAAATAAAATAAATATCATAGCAGTTAAAATAATAGCGATTGTTAGCAAAATAGGATACAATTATATAGATTTAAATAATTAAATATTACAAGAATTTGGAGGTATCACAGAATGAAAATTAGTAGTTTTGTTTGTAATTTAAATATGATTAATTATAGATTAAAAAGAATAACTCTTGTTTTAACAATTATGATATTGTTTTTTCTTATCTGCAGCTCCGCCTCTAGTCAGCAATTAAAATATGGTTCACTTACAGTCGAATCTTATCCCAGAGGGGCAAAAGTCTTCCTTGATAATGAATACAAAGGGGATACCCCATTAGACTTGAAGAATTTAACAACAGGCCAATATACATTAAAAATGGCTTTAGATGGCTATCAGGATTGGACTACTACTGTGATTGTGTTACCAATTTTAACAGTCAGAATATCTGCTGATCTGGTTCCCAAAGAAAGGGAGAGGGAAGGATCGATTTCGGTTAATTCAAACCCCCAGGGTGCCCGAGTTTACATTGATAATATTTATAAGGGAGATACTCCTTTAAATATTAGAGACATTGCTACCGGTAGACACACGGTGAAAATTGCACTCACTGGCTATCAGGATTGGATAGGAGAGGTTACAGTATTGTCATCCAGAGTAGAAAGGATTTCTGTTGAACTAAAACTACAGGAAGAATACGGTTCGATCTCGATTAATTCAAATCCACAGGGTGCTGATGTCTTCTTGGATGGAGATTATGTGGGACTGACACCTATAAATTTACAGAATATTCCTGCTGGTATTCATATGGTAAATATTGCTGCTTTTGATTATGAAGAATGGATTGAAGAAGTGTATATTTCGCCTAAAAAAACAGCAAGGATAAATGCTAAATTGGTATTCCACCCAAATTATGGAGCTCTATCGATTTACTGTGAGCAAAAAGATGCCAAAATATTTCTTAATGGTACCTATATAAAAGATATTACAAGAAGTCAAACATTAATAGAAGGTATTGAAGCTGGAAATTATGAAATTGTCATAATAAAAGAAGGATATAGAGCCTGGCTGGAAGATATCAGGATCTTCTCTGATGAAACAATATCGCTTGATGTAACTATGACAGAAATATCCAGATAGCTTTATTAATAAATTTAAAGAAAAAAGAGAAAGCTCTTTAATCAATTATTTGAAAGGGAAAGGCAAAACAAATGGGATACTATAATTTTGATGAAGTTATCCCTCGCAAAGGTACTAATTGTGCCAAATGGGATGGGTATGAGAGAAAATTCGCTAATTATGATGTAAAAGGGGCTTTAGGTATGTGGATAGCAGATATGGATTTCCCCTGTCCAAAAGAAGTAGTTACTGCTATCAACAATCGGGCAAAACATGGTATTTATGGTTACCCTTCAGAGGATGCCATAGATGCATTTAAGAGGGCTGCTTCAGGATGGTTTGACCGCCAATATGGTTTGGTGGTTGATACAGAATGGATGATTTTTATAGCAGGTGTTGTTCCTTCATTGAATGTCGCTATTCAGGAGTTCACTCAACCTGGAGATGGAGTAATTATTCAGCCACCAGTTTATTATCCCTTCAGTTCAGTAATAAGAGATTGCAACAGATTGGTTAAAACCAACAGACTTATTGAAGAGAACGGCTATTACAGAATTGATTTTGAAAACCTGGAAAAATTAGCGAGAAAAATGGAAAATAAACTTTTCATATTATGTAGTCCCCATAACCCAGTAGGAAGAGTATGGAAAAGAGATGAATTAATTCGTTTGGGAGAGATTTGCCGTGAGAATAATCTACTAATGATTTCTGATGAGATACATGCTGATTTTATTATGAAAGAAAACAGTTTTATTTCTGCCGGGAATTTGTCCAGTGAGATAAGGAACAATCTTATTCTAACTTTTTCTCCAAGTAAAACTTTCAATTTAGCTGGATTGGGTGCATCAATTATAGTAATTGAGAATGAAGAAATCAGGAATAGGTTTAAAAATAGAGTGCAGATAAATAATTACCCGGATTCTAATATATTCGGCCCAATAGGAGGAGAGGCAGCTTATCTTTATGGCGATGATTACAAAAAGGAATTGAATGAATATATAGAATCGAATTTTGATTATACTGTTAAATTCTGCAAAGAAAATTTTAAAAAAATTAGCTTAAGAAAACCAGAAGGGACATATTTAGCCTGGCTGGATTTCAGAGGTACAGAATTGAAAAATGAAGAGATCATTTCTCTAGTACTGGAAAAAGCCAAAATAGCAATAGATCCCGGTGATTGGTTTGGTTCAGGAGGAGAAGGATTTGTCAGGATGAATATGGCATGTCCCAGATCTATTGTTGTAGAAGCAATGGATAGATTAAAAAATGCAATAGATAATGAGTAAAATGAACGAACTGTTTCTAAAAATTTAAAATATTAATAATAAAAATTTGTTTGACATAAATTATTATTGATGCTATAAATATTTCGTAAAAAATAAAATAGAGAGAATCTTATCAAGAGAGGCTGAGGGACGGACCCTGTGAAGCCCGGCAACCTATCATGACTACAGTAATGATGTTGGTGCTAAATTCCGCGGAATCTTACTCAATTTCGAGAGATGAGAATAGTTTTCATTAACCTCTTCGGACTTGAAGAGGTTTTTTTATTTAGAATTTATATTTGCAATAGACAGGAGAAGAAAGATGAGTAGAAAGTATTTATTTACCTCTGAATCGGTCACAGAGGGGCATCCGGATAAGATTGCCGATCAGATTTCAGATGCCATATTAGACAATGTATTAGAAAATGACCCTGCTGGTAGAGTTGGAGTCGAAGCACTGGTAAGTGCGGAAAATATAACTATTTCAGGTCAGATACAGGCTGATTGTAAACCAGATATTCCTCAAATAATAAAAGAAGTTATTAATGAGATTGGATATACTGATAATTGTTATGGGCTAAACCCGGATTGTAGTATTTCTTTATTTGTTAATGGTCAGTCAAGGGATATTGCCTTAGGTGTTGATCGTTGCCTGGAGATGAAAACTCAAAAGGATTATAATTCTGCTATTGGTGCAGGAGACCAGGGGATGATGTTCGGCTATGCCTGCCGGGAAACACCGGTATTGATGCCATTGCCGATTATGTTAGCCCATAAACTAACTTACCGTCTTGCCCAATTAAGAAAGAGAGGTATCCTTGAATATCTGCGACCTGACGGCAAAGCTCAGGTCACGGTATTGTATGAAGATGGATTACCAAAAAGTGTAAAGACTGTAGTTATCGCTGCACAGCATAATACACAGGTTTCAACTGAAACTTTAGAAAATGATATTAAAGAGATGGTTATTAAAAATGTAATACCAGAGGAACTTTTGAGAAATGATACTAGATATTATATTAACAGTACAGGCCGGTTCGAAGAGGGAGGTCCCAGGGCTGACACTGGATTAACAGGAAGAAAGATTATTGTAGATACCTATGGGGGAACGGCAAGACATGGAGGGGGCTGTTTTTCTGGAAAAGATGCTACTAAAGTTGACCGTTCTGCCAGTTATGCTGCACGTTATGTAGCCAAAAATATTGTTGCTGCTGAATTAGCAGATCAGTGTGAGATACAATTGGCTTATACTATAGGTGTTGCTCAACCAGTCTCCATCATGGTCAATACATTTGGAACGGGAAAAGTGGCAGATAATAAATTGGAGAAAATAGTTGAAAATATCTTTGATCTTCGACCGGGGAAAATCATTGAATACCTAAAACTGAGAAGACCAATATTTAAAAAGACTGCAGCCTACGGACATTTTGGAAGAGAAGAAGAAATATTTACCTGGGAAAAAGTTGATAAAATAGACGAATTAAAAAAGGCTATAAATAAATAAACTATGACTATCTATTGCGAATTCAAAATAATTAAAAATAGTAATAACGAAAACGAATTGTGAATAAATATCAAGAGCCATAGGGTGGTTTTATCACTCCCCTATGGCTTTAAAAACAATAAAACTTATAAATAATTTTGTCTGATAAAAAAAACTTCAATAATTTTATAATTTAATCGCAAATGCGGTTAATTATTTCTGCAAATTTTTTATGTATTTCAAATCGTTTTATTTTCAAGGTCTCGGTCAGTTCACCAGTTTCTACTGAAAATTCTTTAGCACAAAGGGCAACTCCCATCACCGTTTCATATAAGTTAAAGCCATTTTCACGGGAAATCAGTCTCTTAACTTCCTGTTGGAACAGGGAAATAATTTTAGGTTCTTTGAGAGATTCGCTGAAGTTTTCAATTTTAATTTTCTCTTTTTCCCAGAATGCTTTCAATGAATTAAAATTAGGTACGATAAGTACACCAAGACGAGGTTTATCCTGACCAACAACGACTGCCATTTGAATATATTCACTCTCTAATAATTTATCTTCCAGAGGTTGTGGTTCAACATTCTCGCCACCTATGAGGACGATGGTATCTTTTAATCGGCCAACTAATTGCAGGAATTTTCCATTTTTGGTTTTTCTGCCCAGATCCCCGGTATTGAACCATCCATTTTGAATAGCCTGAGCTGTTGTTTCTTCATTCTTGTAATAACCTTTCATAATCATTGGTCCCTGAGCTAAAACCACTCCGACTTTGCCATGTTCCACTTCTTTATTTTCTTCATCTTTGTCAACAATTTTCAATGTTACCTCTGGCATGGCTACGCCTACAGTGGAGAGTATGCTTGCCATTGGGTTTCGAGCAGATATAACAGGTGCGGTTTCAGTAAGCCCATAACCTTCACACACCAGTATGCCGACAATATCAAAAAAAGTATCAATTTTCTCAGGTAAAGCACCGCCTCCACTGATAGCAAATCTCAATTTGCCCCCGGTAAGTGCTCTAATTTTCTTATATACCAATATATCGGCCAATTTATATTTCCACCAGTTTTGTTTAACAATTTTTCTTGCTGCAGCAACTTCTTCAACAGAAAATTCAAGTCTATCGAATAAAGGTAAGGTATTATCTACAATCCTTTGAGCATTCTTGTATTTTTTGCCTATCTCAAAAGCCCAATTAAATATCTTCCTTTGCAAGGGACTACCTTTTTGTATTTTAGCCATAGCTCCCTGATAGACACTCTCCCAGATTCGAGGGACACTGACTAAGACAGTTGGTTTTTCTAATAATAAATCAGGCAATAAAACCTGTTTGAAAGGTTTGCTATAAGCTGTAGAGGCACCAAGTGTCAGTGATAAATATTCTGCAGTTCTTTCAAATATATGCCAGGAGGGTAATATAGAGAGAAAGCGGTCGTGTTCATTGAGCTGTTGTACACCAGGCATAACCCTTACATTGTGAACGAAATTGGAATGAATTAACATAACTCCTTTTGGGTCTGCAGTAGTACCGGAGGTATAGATTATGGTTACCAGATCATCTTCTTTAATGGTCTCAGTAATCCGGTCAATCCTGTTGTCACCATTTTTTAAAAGTTCTTCTCCCCTTTGAAATACTTCCTGAAAAGAATAGATTGGCACAGGATTATTTTTATTATATTCTTTGTCTATAATTAAAACTCTCTGCATCAAATCTTTTTTTAAAGAAACAATATCAGATTTATTCTTATCAGATATCGATTCAAATAAAATATCTTTGTTATTTTCCAGGTATTCGTCTAAAAATATTTGTGCTTTTGGTGATATAAAAAGTATGGAATTACTGTTTTTTATCAGATTAGTAACTGCTTTTTCAAAATTTTTTGTAGGTAGGTTATTTTCCTGAAAAGGGATTGGTTCGACCCATTCAGGAATTCCTTCTTCTGGATGCGAAAAAATATTAATTTTATCAAAAAGAATGATATTTTTAATTGCTGGAATCTTCTCTGGCATATTGAGATAATTAACCAGCTGTTTTTCACCTTCTAAAATGACAGCATTAGAGTCAGAATGTGTTAGTTTAAAAAAAATATCACGAGGTGAACTGGTGCCGCTGGAAGGAACATCAACAGCTCTAATGTGCATAATAGCCATATCAGTCACAATCCATTCAAATCTATTTTCACTAACTAATCCAATATGATCCAATTCTTTTATCCCAATATCCAATAGCCCGGTTCCGAAGCTTCGTACTCTGTCTAAAAAGTTACGGTAGGAAACGGGGACAAATTCCCCTCCTTCTTTAATTTTAAAGGCAGGTTTTTCACTATACTTTTTTACACTTTCTTTAAGCATTTCTGTAAGGGTTTTAAAAGAAGACATTACTACCTCCGATTTACTGAGTGTTAATAGAGAAACATTTCATTAACCATATGTACTTACATGTATTAGAATAAAAGATTAAAAGCTGAAAGAGAATTTTCCATTGACTTAATCAGTTTATCTATATTGATTAAAATCATTGTTTTTTATTAATACATTCTTTCGATTGTTCAATCGATAATACATTATATTACAAATTGTATTTTAAGTCATTTCTATTAAATTGTTAGCTAATATCGAAAAAAGTTGACAAAATTATTCATTTTAAGTTATCTTAAAACAGAATACATTTCTATATCATAGAATATGAGATTGATTTCAAATGAATAACCAAAAACCGAATTATCCCATAAAAGTATTAAATAAAGCATTTTCAATCCTCGATGTATTGCTAGAAAACAATGCTCCAATGAATATAACAGAAATTAGTGAAAAATTAAATTTTTACCCTAGTACCACTCACCGTATATTAGATACTTTAAAATACGAAGGATATGTAGAGCAAGATGGATCAACACAAAAATATCAATTGGGTTTGAAGCTAGTGGAATTAGGAATGACTAGGCTTAATCAAATTGACTTAGTAGATGAAGCTAGGCCATTTTTAAAGGAATTATCACAAAAAATTAACGAAACTGTCCATTTAGCAATTCTTGAAGGTTCCAGCGTTCTTTATTTAGCCAAAGAGGAGTCTTCGCAAACAATAAGAATGATTTCTTATATTGGTAAGAGGGCACCTTTGCATTGTACATCATTAGGAAAGGTTTTGTTAGCCTTTCTCCCTCAAAAGAATAAAAATAAAGTATTAGAAAACCTTAACTTATTCAAACTCACAGAAAATACAATAACTGATAAACATGAATTAATAGAAGAGCTAAAAAAAATTGAACAAGAAGGTTTTGCATTAGATAAAGAAGAAAATGAAAAATTTGTTCGTTGCATTGCTGCTCCAATTAGAAATTACCAGGGAAAAGTAATTGCCGCTGCAAGTATTTCCGGACCCTCTTATAGGGTAAATGAGGAGAATCAAAATTATCTAAAAGAGGAATTAATTAATGCATGCTTAAATATTTCTTTTCGTTTAGGGTTTAATCCTGGTTAATCTATTTATTGAAATAAATTGACAAAACTAATTTAAATGTTATAATTAAAATAAAAATAGAATTAATTTCTATAATATAGAATTCATTGTGTAAATTATTTCCAAATGCTGAATTATTATTTTTGTAAATCGGAGTTTATAAAATGAATAATATTTTCAATATAATAGGAGAACTGGGAATAATCCCAGTAGTAAAGATTGACAAGGCTGAAGATGCTGTTTTCTTGGGAAAAGCTCTTATCGCGGGGGATCTTCCTGTGGTAGAAATTACTTTCAGAACCTCTGCTGCTGAGACGGCTATTAGAGCTTTAAGTAACCAACTTCCTGAAATTTTAGTAGGAGCTGGGACCGTTCTAACCATTGAACAGGCTCAAAATGCAGTGGAAGCAGGCGCCAAATTTATAGTATCACCCGGTTTTAATGTTAAAATCGTTGATTATTGTCTGGAAAACAATATACCAGTAATTCCCGGAATAAATAATCCTACACAAATTGAGATGGCTTTAGAAAAGGGCCTTGAAGTGGTAAAATTTTTTCCAGCCGAAGCTTCCGGTGGATTAGGTCTTCTTAAAGCCCTATCCGGACCTTTTTCTGAAATCAAATTCATTCCTACGGGAGGAATTGATCAGATGAATTTAATATCCTATCTATCCCACCCACAAGTTCTTGCCTGTGGCGGAAGCTGGATGGTGAAACCTGATTTACTTTCTTCTGGGAACTTCGATCGAATTACCGAAATCACCAGGGAAGCAGTTTCTACTATGTTAGGTTTTCAAATGGCACATTTAGGTATTAATGAGGATAATCCAGAGAAAGCAATTAATGTCGCCAACTTATTATCTCACGTTTTTTATTTTACTATCAAAGAAGGTAACAACTCAATCCTTGCCAGCCCCGGCTTTGAAATAATGAAAAATAAATGTTTAGGTAAAAATGGCCATATAGCAATAGCTACAAATAGTATGGTGAGGGCAATATCTTTTATAAAAAGAAAGGGTATTTCAATTTTACCCGAAACAGCCAAGGAGTTTGATGGTAAATTGAAAGCTATTTATTTGGATATGGATATATCTGGATTCGCTATTCATTTAATTCAAAAATAAGAATAATAGTTTTTATAAAAAAGAGGAGCTATGGCAAAATATATTACCTTTGGTGAAATTATGTTAAGGTTAAAACCGCCTCAGTTTGAACGTTTTTTTCAGAGTCCTCTTCTCGAGGCTACTTTTGGTGGTGGAGAAGCAAATGTAGCAGTTGGGCTAGCTAGATTCGGCCTTGAAACTGCTTATGTTTCAGTCATTCCTGATAATCCTATTGGTGATGCATGTATCAAAGAATTAAAAAAACAGGGAATAGATACCTCACTTATAGTTCAAAAAGGCGAAAGACTTGGTATTTACTTCTTAGAGGCCGGGGCAAACCAAAGGCCTTCAGTAGTAGTTTATGATCGATCACACTCAGCTATTGCTGAAGCGGGAGTAGGTGATATTGACTGGGATAGAATTTTTCAAAATGCAAGATGGTTTCACATTTCGGGTATTACCCCGGCTATCTCATCCTCAGCAGCAGATCTATCGCTGGAGTCCGTAAAAAAGGCCAAGGAAAAGAATGTTACTGTATCCTGTGATTTGAATTTCCGGAAAAACCTCTGGAAATATGGAAAATCTGCTTCAGAAATTATGGGAGAAATAATAAAATATGTTGATATAGCAATAGGGAATGAAGAAGATTGTCAGAAATCTTTAGGGATAAAATTTGATATAGATGTGGAGTCTGGGAAATTACCCGCAGAACAGTATAAAAAAATGACCAGCAAAGTATTAAGCATATATCCCAATACTAAGAAAATAGCCATTACTTTAAGGGAAAGTTATTCTGCAGATCATAACGGTTGGTCAGCTGTTCTTGACAATGGGAAAGATTTTTTTGTTTCAAAAAAATATGAGATACGCGATATTGTTGATAGAGTAGGTGGAGGAGATGCTTTCGCTGCTGGATTAATATATGGCTTAAATCACCTCTCCAGTGACCAAGAAGCCCTTGAATTTGCCGTTGCCTCATCATGTCTTAAACACTCCATTCCTGGTGATTTACCTCTGTTAACAGTTGGAGAAGTTAATAAATTAGTATCAGGCTCAAGTTCAGGCAGAGTTCAGAGATAAGAAATA
>JAXGTM010000004.1:0-34039 GCA_040774925.1 Atribacterota bacterium
CTGTCAAATTTTTTAATAATAGTTATTCTATTTCTATCAGAAATAATCTAGTTATTTATCACTTATAATTTTTTCTGTATTTAAATTTTTTAAAAATAACTATATCTTTATTAATTTTGCTGTTTTTTATTTGCATTTGATTCTTTTTTGTCTACACTTCTTTTTCACTATTTAACTGAAGTTTATTATATTTACATTTGTGAAATTACTAAAGTTAAATAAAAAAGACCATCGGTATTGCTTTAATACGAATAAAACGTCAATGGTCTCGCTAAATATTTATTATTGTACTTTGTTGAATCCAAAATTTTTTTTGTTTTAAAAATTAAATAGAGATGATTTTAAAATTTACCTTTTTCTACTATTCCTATTCTTTTTATCTGGTATTATCTGCTTTTGTTATTAGTAATTAATTCTTATATTAATTTCAGCATCCAATTGATTACTTAAATAGAGTATTAAATAAAATTTCATTATAATTCGAAACCTAAAAACTCTTTAACAAAGAATCCTATAATAAATGAAAGGGATGCTACGCCCATACTGATAATGGCCATTTCCATAAATCTCTTTTTAAAACTATAATCATTAACAACCGAAATATAATAATTAAAAACAAAAATTATTGCCAGTGCAATTAAAATAGTAGTGATAAGACTATAAAAATAGTTTTTTATTAAAAAGAATGGTGTAACAAGCGCTAATACAGTAAGTATATAGGCAACTCCAGTGTAAAATGCAGATTTCCCAGCCCTTTTTTGTTGTTCAGGGTCTTGTTCTGCTCTGGTAGAAAGATATTCGCTTGCAGCCATAGAGAAAGACGCAGAAATACCGGTAATGAGTCCTAAAAGAGCAATGATTTTAGAATTCTGAACAGACAGAGTAAATCCCGCCAATGCACCGGTCAGTTCAACAAGGGCATCATTTAATCCCAGAACCACAGAGCTCATATAAGACAATTTTTCTTCATAAATCATACTTATCAATTCTGCTTCATGCTTTTCTTCATCAGCAATGATATCCTTCATCTCTGGAATCACTTTAAGCATGTTCTTATAATTTTTTTGAGCCTCTTCTTCCGCTTTTTCCTGCAATTTAATGCCAAAAGTTAAGCCGAATATCCGGGAAATAAAGACATAAAAAAATACTTTATATTTGTTTACCTTTAAATCTTCTCCAGTATATTTTCTGAATATATTAACATGTCTCTTTTCGTCATCAGATATTCTTGCCAATATTTTTGAATTATGAGGATCTTTAATTAATTTTGATAGACTGTTGTAAACATATTGCCCCACCAGCTCATCCTGTTGGGCTTTCTTCAATTCACTAATCTCTTTATTGCTTAACTCATATAACATAAATACTTCCTCTGTTCTAACAGATAAAAATTATTGATATGAAATAAATTGTCTTAAAGATTCTTGATTTTGATCTTCATCGGGTTAATAATAGAAGGAGATTGAAAGTATCGTGGCAAACAGAAAACCAATAATTGCTCCAACAATAACCTCAAATGGTGTGTGACCTATTAATTCCTGCATACGTTCGCTTTTAAGCCGATTTTCTCTGAAAATCATTAGTATAAGTTTGTTTAATACTTTTGCCTGTTCTCCTGCAGCTCTTCTTACTCCAGCTGCATCAGCCATAACTATGATTGCCAAAACACTGGCAACAGCAAATAAGGAGGAGTCCCAGCCTTCTTTATAGCCGATCGATACTGCAACACTAACAGATAAAGCAGAATGTGTACTTGGCATACCGCCTGCACCAAAAAACCTACTTAGATCAAGCTTCCCTTCTGCTATAAAAGACAGTAGCAGTTTTATGGTCTGATTAGTAACCCAGGTTATAAAAGCAATAGTTATTATTCTATTATTAAATATGGTTAAAAATTCATTTACAAGCTCTATATTTTTGTCCTCTTTGCTGATATATATATTTTCTAATATTTATAGAAATAATCTTAACCTATAATATCTCAGTCGCTTATCTGCTGTCTATTTCTAACTTGCCACCCTTTGCATAATTTTCAAATTCCATTTCCTTTATAATTATACTTACTGCTTCTTTAGGACAATTAAGTGTTTCTGAAATAGCTTCAGTAACTCTTTTTACCATTGCTCTTTTCTGATCTACTGTTCTACCCTTAAATAAATCTATATGTATAATTGGCATAAATACGTCTCCTTGTCTTTATTAATTTTATATTTACTATATTATATTCTTTTTATGTGACAAATCACAAATAATACACAGGCCATCATTAATATTTTTATAACAAAAATATTAATGATGGTCAATAACATAATCTTTTTACAAATTTGTCTCAATTAAGTTGTAATTATAATAAACACTCTTAGATCTACAAATTAAATGAATCAGATTGCAGATAGACAAAAGTTATTATTAGCAGATACTTTGCTACAAAATACTATGGACATAATTAAGTTTTATAGAATGAATATTTAATCAATAACTTTATATTTATTTTAAAGTTCTCAATCTATAGGGTTTATCTAATTATCCAGTAATAAATTAAACCAGCCCACTCATGCAAAGCTCTCAGGTTATGTTCCCAGGAACTTCTATTTGGGAGAATATTTAGAATACCCGGACGAATATTTTCATATAAAAAATTTACTGGAGCAGGTATAATATCGATATTTTTATTTTGAAAAGACATAACAGCCCTGGGCATATGAACAGCACTGGTAACAAGTATTATCTCTTTAAAAGCAAGTTCTTCAGATAAACTTAAAGAAAATTCTGCATTTTCATAAGTAGTTCGGGACTTATTCTCTTTAATAATATCCTCAGGAGGGACTCCCAGGTCTAATAATAATTTTTCCATAATATCAGCCCCTGAAAGCTTACTATTTAACTCAAAAACCGGACCACCACTGACCATAATGGGACATTCAATTTTTTTGTAAAGAAAATAAGAGCCTATCAAGCGCGCAAGGGTAATCTCTCCTACTTCTATGTTGGCAGCATCTCCTGACAGATTCCCGGTGGCAAATCCTCCTGATAATACTACAATTACCGGCTGAATTAGATCGAAATTAACCTGGGAGGAGTTATATTTGATACCATATTTTTCTTCAAGTGGTTTTAATAATAAAAACTCACCAGACCAGGAACTGATTAAAAATAGCATGACTACCAGAATAATTGAATAACAGGTTGCTATCTTTTTCTTTTTAGCAATAAATAGCATATATAGTATTAGAATTGCAAAAATGATAGCACCTGGTGGAAATAGCCATAGCATGAGAATTTTTCGCCATAACAATATTGAGTTTAACATTTCTACCATTTGTTCATTTTTAAAAATTATCTTTCTAACTATTTATTCAATCTCTTCCAAACTTATGTTCAATGGTACTGGTATGTTGATATAAATATAATTCTGAATTGCTTTATTTTCCTCAAAAAATATTAAACTTTCCTCTTCGATACTGACTTTTATCAACTTTTCTTCCCCCGGAGACAAACTGATTTCATCCATGCTGAGTTTAATATAATTCTCTGAAGGTGTTATGAAAATATTATTTAAATTGATATCACTATTATTTTTTATTAATAAATCAGTCTCGTAAATTTTATCTTCTATTTCAGAAAAAGGTGAGATAATAAAACCCTTTAAAAAAGAGACTGAGATTACCTCTTCTCTGTCTTTTATATAACCTTCCATACGTAAAGTAAGATTTCTTTTATAAGGGTCATTTGTAACCATACGAATGTACTCATTAAAAACTCCCTCTTCTTGTCCAGAAGAATCAAAAATAAAATTGAGCTCCTTTTCATCTCCTGGCTCTAATTGTACAGGGAATACAGGAATTTCTATATTGAACTTAACTTCCATTGGAAGAACGATATTTTCAATTACTAAGGGTAAATCTCCTTCATTATATATATTCACCTGATGTGTGGAGGTCTCTCCATTGGAAAGTAAACCAAAATCCCACCTGTTATTTGATAACACAATTTTTGGTGATGGCAGATGTTCCACATTGGCTTTAATTGCAATCTTTTTTCGAGGATTCTTTTCATCATTACTATAAATATATACGGAATGGGTCACCGCTCCTGAAAATCCTATTGGATTAAAAGTAACTTCAAGTTTTGTAGTTTTTCCAGATAAAAGTTTTTCCTCTGACAATGCAGTTGCTGTACAACTACATGGGGCTTGAATTCTATCAATAATCAGGGGTTCGCCTCCTTCATTCTTTAGGGTAAAAACATATTTTACAGGTTTATCCTGGTTTATTGTACCCAAATCTGCAATCTCTTCTGAGACCGTTAAGGATGGTGGCCCTACATATTGGTTGGCTAATTTGTTAATATAAAAACCAACTCCCAAGAAAATAGATAGAATTAAAATCACAATCACAATAAACTTTGTCCTGGCTACCATTATTTCGTCCTCTTTTCCAGCATATTTATTATAAATAGTACATTACACATATAAGGCACAATTTTTATTTGAAAGAAGTCCTGATTGGGAAATCATATCAATCGAATTTTTTTATCATTTTTGCCTATCTTACGTATATTACCAATAACACTACTTTCGGTGAACCCTTCTTCTTTCAGCATCTTTAACAAATGTACTTCATCTTTTTCTACAACTGAAATAAGTAACCCTCCAGAGGTTTGGGCATCATAAAGTAATATTTCTTCTGATGGATCAATATCCTTCTTTTTTTCCACTCCACAAGAAAATGTTTTTTGGTTCAACTGGCTTCCGGCAGGAATTATATAATTTTGAGATAGGTCTATCGCTCCCTTTAAAAATGGAATCTTCTCTGTTTTAATGTCGGCGCCAATATTAACACCTTCCAGCATTTCACTAAGATGTCCAAGCAAACCAAATCCAGTAATATCAGTCATACTATTTATGGAAAGTTTTAAAATATCATCTGATATATTGTTTAATTTGGTCATCCAGTTTATCGCCTCTTTAGCTTCAGATGTTGTTATCTCATCTACCTTTAGAGCGGTTGAAATTATACCGGTTCCCAATGGTTTTGTTAATATAAGGCTATCTCCTTCCTGGCATCTATTATTTCTTATTATTCGATCAGGATGCACTA
The DNA here is from genome assembly GCA_040774925.1 of Atribacterota bacterium. Classification (GTDB taxonomy): domain Bacteria; phylum Atribacterota; class Phoenicimicrobiia; order Phoenicimicrobiales; family Stramentimicrobiaceae; genus Stramentimicrobium. The sequence goes on from JAXGTM010000004.1 coordinate 5,100, forward strand.
AACCTAAAACAGCAAGGCCATATTTAGGTTCACTATCTTTAACACTATGGCCTCCTGCTACTATAGCCCCTGCTTCTTTTACCTTTTCCAAACCTCCTCTGATTATTTCTTCCAGGTCTTTCAATCGGTCATCAGGGAAACAAACAATATTTAAAGCCAGGAATGGTTTTCCTCCCATAGCAAAAATATCACTGAGCGCATTGGCTGCAGCAATCTGCCCGAAAGTGAATGGATCGTTGACAACCGGAGTGATAAAATCAGTTGTAAAAACAATGGCTGTATCATTATTCAGCCGATATGTAGCTGCATCTTCGTTATTTTCAAAACTAGTTAGCAGATTTTTATCTGTAACATGGTTAAGTTTTTTTAAAACCTCTCCGAGGTCTTCATAACTCAGCTTGGCTGCTCAGCCAGCAGCAGAAACTAATTGCATTAATCTTTTTTTGTCTGACATAATTTCACCCCCTCCACTTTTTACATCAGTGCTTCTTCAGAATTCTTTCATTACCTTTTCTAACAGTTATTCCTTCTTCATCCATCCTGGTTAATATAGGAACTAAATATTTTCGGCTCATATTTAAAAGTTCACGTGCCTGAGCAATGTTAATAGTATTATTCTTTTTCAAGTGGGATACTACTCTATCCTTGATTTTCATAAAAACAGGTAGTGTTATCATTATCTGATCCTCTAATCTGATAACATCTCCTTGTTTAATTAAATATTCAATAATATCTGTATTTTTTATAAAAACATTCTTTAAGTCTTTCTCAGTTGGCAGGTTGGTCATATCTTTTTCAATATATCTCATTATTTCTTCTATTATTTTACTTTGTTGAACTGATAAACTTATATTATGTTTTGCAGAAGAAATTATTCCTTTTTTTACCATTATTTTGCTGTTATCACTTAAATAATTTAATAAACTCAAAAAGAGGTCCTCTGCCATTTCTGGAAATTCGTTTCTAAACAATATTATCGGAAAGCCTTCTTTTAGAGGTTCTTTTTCATGTTTTTTTTCTAAAGATGAAAGAAACTTATTTTCTGTCTTGTTCCAATAGTTTGAATTTATTACCCAGTCATTTATTACAAAAAGAACACCTTTTTGTCTCAATCTTTCCACATGTTCAGATATCTCTTCCTTTGCAAAAGGAGAGTCAAATAACAATTCTTCTTTTCTAATTTTCTGGTTTTTTTCTAATTGGCTTATAATTAATTGACTTAAATCTAGCTTATCTCTCCCCATCAACCATTTGTCCCAACCGGAGTTATGGAAATCATGTCTGCTAGCCTGTGTGTTGAGAATTATTCCTCCTCCAATAGTTTCGTTAATACCAGGCAGTCTGATAATAAAATAATCTCCAATCATCAGGGAAAGTGGCTCTTTAAAGCGAATCTGTGCATAAAACTTTTCTTCTGGTCTTATTTCTTTAAGTTTAAAGAATATCATCCCCCTTAAAATTTTGGTATGTGAAATAAATTCAATTTCACTACCATTTTTAAGAGAATCAGTAGTTTTTTGGGGTAAAATAGTTAGAAAAACATCAAATATTTGACCTGAAGGCACCTTTCGGTCGTGAAAAATTAAATCCCCTCTCTTTATGTCTTCTTTTTTCAATCCCGCTAAATTTAGTGCAACCCGACTACCTATTGTTGCCATATCTACTGAGGTATTGTAGCTTTGTATCTGACGCAGCCGTGACTTCTCCCCGGAAGGGTAATGATAAACAATTTGATTTAAATGTAAATTTCCATTTAGCATAGTTCCAGTGACCACTGTACCGCTTCCTTTTATTTCAAAGACTCGGTCAATATATAGGCGTGGTTTACCAATGTCTTTCTTTTCTGGAATAATCTTGCTTATTTTTTCAATTTCCTTCTTCAGTTGTGTAATACTGTCTTGATTTTTACTACTAAAATAGATTATAGGGACATCAGGCCTATCGGGACAATGGATTCTTGACATAATCTCTTGTTTTACCTCTTTTAATTTTTCAGGTGAAACAAGATCTGCCTTCGTAATTGCTATTAAACCATAATTAATATTTAACAGCCTTATTATCTGAAAGTGCTCTTCTGTTTGTAATTTCCACCCTTCTTTAGCATCTACCACCAGTATAAAGGCATCAACCGAAGTAATACCTGTAATCATATTCCGTATATAATTTTCATGGCCTGGAACATCAATAATTCCAATCTTTTCTCCCAGCGATGTCTCCATCCAGGCAAACCCAAGATCAATAGTCAAACCTCTTGATTTTTCTTCAGGTAATCTATCTGCATCAATATCGGTTAAAGAATAAATTAAACTGGTTTTACCATGATCAATATGTCCGGCAGTACCAAAAATAACCATACTTTCTTTTATCCTGTTTTTTGTTCTTTTTTGTATTCTGAAAAAGCATTTGAAACAAGCTCTATCAATACTTTATCAAATGGGGGTTCAATTGTTCTGGGATCAAGAAATAAATAGTTGTTTTTGACTCTTCCCAGAACTGCAGGATAGGACATCCTGAGCTTGAAATCCAATTCATCTATATTGCCATCAATTTTAATTCTAACCAGATAGGTTGGAAGGGTTTGTCCTGGCAAAGCGCCTCCTCCAATTAAAGAAACATCCTCTGTTACATCAACTGTTAAACCTTTTTTCTTCAAACCTCTGGCTAAATAATTACTCCTTTTTTTAATCTCCCTGGCAGAAAGAGATATCATTTTCCAAATTGGTAATTCCTGTATAGGGCTTTCCCGTAAATATAATAATAAGGTTGACTGAAGTAAGGATAAAGTTATCTTTCCTACTCGGAAGGTCCTAAGTAATGGGTCTTTCCTTATTTTACTGACATATTCTTTCTTGCCGCATATTATCCCCCCCTGTGGTCCCCCCAGCAATTTATCAGCACTAAAACAAACAACATCAGCCCCACTTCTTAATACTCTTTGTACTGTAGGTTCATAATCTAAAGAAAATTGCTCAGTAGATATAAAAGCTCCACTTCCCAGATCTACTATGAGTGGTAATTTATATTTCTTAGCTAAAATATTTAATTCATTTATATCTGCTGATTTAGTGAATCCTTCTAAAGAAAAATTGCTTTGATGGACCTTTAGTATTAGACCAGTACTATCATTTATAGCTTCTTTATAATCATTAATATCAGTATGGTTTGTGGTACCTACTTCCCGAAGTACTGCTCCGCTTTCCCGTAATATATCTGGTATACGGAACCCCCCACCAATTTGTACAAGCTCTCCTCTGGAGATTATCACTTCTCTCCCTTTTGATAATACTTTCAAAATTAAAAAAACTGCAGCAGCATTATTATTGACAATGAGAGCGCTTTCTGATTTCGTAAATATTGAGAGCATTTGCTCAACAAAATATCCTCTTTTCCCGCGTTTCCCTTCTAATAGATTATATTCAAGATTACTGTAACCGATTAGGCTGGGCAAGGCATCATCGATAATTGATGAACCCAATACGGCTCTTCCCAGATTTGTATGCAGGATTACACCTGTTCCATTTATAACCGGACTTATGAAAGATTGGTATTCTTGCTGTATTGATGAGATACACCTTGAAACTATACTTGCTAATGGTGATATGGATGCACCATTTTTAATACTGTCCCTTTCTTCTTCCAGAACAATTCTTACCAGCGGTACAACCATTCTTCTTGAATATTGATTAATGGTAGATTCCATCTCTTTTAATTGTAAAATTTCTTCAACGCTGGGAATTTGTGCCAATTCTTGTTGTAAAGTATTTATTTGGTTTTTACTTTTATTATTATTCAAATTAAAATCCTTCTTTCGGGCTTCAAATTCAATTATTTTTATTAAAATTAATAGGAAAAAAGTATTTACACGATAATAATCTTAATAAAACATCCTCTCAATGGATTATTTATCAATAATATAAACAGATAATAATGAATCTAACCCTGCTAAATAGATTTGAGCACATTATATATAATTGAGAATATTTTTGTCTTTGACTTATTTTTTCAATAGATAGCTAAAATAATAATTTATTTTAACATAAACTATATATAATACAAAATGCCCATTTTTGTTATGGTATTTTAACCATAGATGGGCATTTAGATAAAATGGCGAGAGGGGTGGGAATCGAACCCACCGCGGTAATCGCAAAATTACCGCCCACGGATTTGAAGTCCGCAAGGTCCACCAGAACCTATCCACTCCCGCTATTTATTATACTATAATATTTATTTTTAGTACTGATAAACTATCAGAAATAATTATGCAAAAGGTCATGTACTTCCACTTCCAGGTGGAGTTGGTTTTTTCACATTAACAGTAACATTAGCTGTTTTGGTTACCCCTTCCTCGGTGTAGCTTACAACTATTGTTGTACTGGAAAAATTTTTGGAAGTTACCCGGCCTGTTACATCAACGGTTGCTACTCCTGGGTTACTGGAACTAAATAAACAGTCTTCTTTTTCTATAAACTTACTGGTGCCATCGGTGTATTTTGCAGTTATAGTTAGTATACTTTCGGTTTGATTAACAGCGTTAAAACTCATTTTAGTGGGATCAACCGTAATGGATTCTAACTGATACTCTTTTACCAGTATAGTAAATTCCTGTTGGTCTTTATACCAACCATCACTGACCCGGATAATCACTTTATGTGAACCTATCTGTTCTTTTGTGGGAATCCACATAATTAAGCCTGTTGAACCATCAATAGTCATGCCTTCCGGGGCATCGGTTAGATTATAAACTAATTTTGTTTTATAATCATCCTCAACACTCAGGTTGTATTTATATTGTTTTCCCACAATAGCATTAACTACAGGTTTAGACTTAATCACCACCGGTTCATTTCCCATAAAAGGAAGCATACAACCAGTTAGAAGAAAAGAGGCCAACAGTACCAGAGTTAAGACTAATAGATGTCCTGCCTTTTTTTTCACTTTATCACCTCCTCTCTCCTCAGTTTTTTTCCTTTATATATTTTATTTTTTCATTATTTTAAATGGAATAATATTCAGTCTTTAATTTCACTGAAACTATTGTAAAATTGATGTCTCTTCTAGTTATTACAGATAATTATATCATTATCTGTCAATTTCACTAACAGTTTTCTGCAATACTTTTCTGTTTTAATTATTTCTATATTTGGATTTAATTCTGATAAACTATCAGGAATTATCTTTTAGCGGGTCACCCTCCCCCAAATATTGGCAAAGCCGGAAAAGTTACCATGACTGAAACTGTAACGCTCTCTGTAATTTCATTCTCTGTATAACTAATCAATATTTCTGTTGTACCAATATTTTTTGCTTCAACTATTCCTTCCCTGTTGACTGTAGCAATATTTGTATTATTTGAAGAAAAAACACATTCTGTTTTATTTAACAATCTGGTAAATTTTTCATTACCTTCATATACTGCATAAACAGATTCTATTTTTTTACTGCTATTTATTCCTTCTAAATCTATTGAATCAGGTTTAGCAAGGATTGAACTTAACTTAAAAGTATCAGTAATCAGGGAAAATTCCTGTTCAATTTGGGAAGTATCATTATTTGCTTTAATTTTTACCCTATGTTCTCCAACCTGTTCCAATTGTGGTGTCCATTTTATTATTCCCGTTTCTTTTTCTATAGACATACCTTCAGGAGCATCCAGCAACTCAAAATTAATCCTGGCTGTATTACCATCTATTATTATTTGGTATATATAAGGAACTCCTACAACAGCATAACTATCAGGTTTTGATATTATACTTAACTGTTCATCACCAAAAGCAGCTAATGCAAGGATGCCTATAAAAAAAGAAGAAAGCAGTAATTTAATAATAATCGAATTAAATACTTTTCTCTTTTGCATGCAGACATATCCTCCTTTTCTGAATCAAAATATGATTTGATTTATAATTTGTAAAAACAACATATACAAAAAAGAATGTGTTTAGAATTGTTAATAAATCCATTCTATTATTATGCTGTATATTATAACACTTCCTGCCAAATAGGTTAATTATTGTAAATAATTTAAAAGTTGAAATACAATTATTTTTATAAAAACTGGTTTTAATGATTGGTTAACATTATTACTAAAAGGGTAGGTAACATGATTTATTACAAGAATATTTGACTTTATTATTTTTCATGATATCATATAAAACTAAATAGGGATTGTTTTTACTTGCATAACCCAGGCTAAATATTATTATTAGGAGTAAAAGAGATGTTAATAAATATTACCGATACAGCAGCAGAGCAACTTACCAATATGCTTAAAGAGCAGGGTGAGTCTACTAAAAAAATTCGAATCATGATAACTGGAGTTGGCTGAGCTGGGCCTAGATTTGGAATTGCTCTGGATGAGCAAAAAGAAGATGATAGAAGCTTTACAAAAGATGACTTTGAATTTATTTTAGATCAAAGACTCGCTAATTATTCCGATTCTTTAACGATTGATTACAGAGATTCTTTCCTGTCAAAGGGTTTTAAAATTTATTTTAATTCACCATTTTCAGGTTCTTGCTAATAATTTGTTAAAGAGTCTATTTAAAAGATAGATATATTAAAGAAATAAAAATAGCCAGTATATTGTTATACTGGCTATTTTTATTCTGAAACAAAATAAATAATCTCCTCATCAACCCTGTCTTTGCTAATTTTTTGCCATATTTTACTATATGTTAATACCTGGTTCTCGTAAAAATTTCTCAATTTAGAGTAATCTTCCTTTTCAGCAGGACAATCAGTTTTATAATCTACAATTACCCAGCCTCCTTTTTCTTTGAAAACAAGGTCGATAATTCCTGTTATCACAATTGGTTTATCTTTATCTTCATCTCTTACTGATAGAGAAAACTCTTTATACAATGGATCAGATGGCAAAATTTTAATATTGAAAGGTACTTCTGTAAATACTTGAGAGGCATTTTCGATTCTGTGATATAAGTTGCTCATTAAAAATTTCTGGATAATTTCGTATAACTCTCCCTGCCGTTCAATAGCAATACCATTTTTTTTCAATAAATATGTTATATACTGGTCTGTAGAGTTGTAACTTCTTTTTTCTTTAACAATATATTCCATTATTTCATGTACCGCGTTACCCCAATTTTTCCCACCTTTATTAACCGTTATTATATTGGGGTATTCTTTTTTTTGAAACTCCAATTGCCTTGAAGCTACAATATCTAAATAACTTTTTTCCAATGATTTATTTCTTGTTTGCTCTATTCTATCTCTTTGATTTTCATATTCTCCTGGTATATAACTACTTCTTTTCACATCTATTTTAATATTTTTTCCCGATACAGTATCTATCAGCATACTCGAATTTATATTTTTTAATAATGGCATCCAGGAGTTTTTAGTATTACATTGCATATCAGTACCAAAACTGCTCATAACTAGCATATTTTTCGCTCTGGTAGCTGCTACATAGAGTAAACGGGTTTCTTCGGCATCCTGGTGAGATTTTTCAATCTGAAAATACCTTTTCCATTTTTTTGGCTGAGCTATTACTTTTCCTTCGCCAAAATTTTGATATTTTTTAACCAGAAAATGACCTCTGGGAATATCGCCAATTCGCTCAATATAATAAGCAGGAGCAGGTTTTTTATTTTGAAAAGGAATAGCTAAAAAGACAATAGGTGCTTCCAGACCTTTTGCTTTATGCAAATTCATTAAACGAACCGTATTTGGCTTTGCTTCTAAATTGAATTCTTCTTCCAGCCCTGAACCCCATAATCTTTCGAGCAGTTCAATCATTCCACTGAATGTGCAAAAATCTCTCATCTCCGATTTACGTAAATATTCTAATATAAATAAAAATTCGTTAAATCTTTCTTTACCATTAACATCACTATAAAGAAATGGCAGCAAGCCAGTTTCAATCATTATTTTCTCTAAAACAACAGATGGCAAATACTTTGAGCTCCAATTAAAATATTCTCTCAATTGTTTAAGTATTTTATAAAATTTACTCCTGATCCCTGTTTCTAAGTCAACGGGAGGGTCTGAAAAAATATTATAATTTCCACCAGTATATTTATATATATATAGTTCTTCATCAGAAATACCATAAAATATTCCCCTTAATACTGCAACAAATAATATTTGATTATCAGGATCTTTTAATAATCGTACTAACTTTAGCAGTTCACGAAGGTAAATCGATTCATTTATAGAGGCAGACCCTGATACTGAAACCGGTATATTGTATTGATTCAACACCTTCGAATATGTATCCATACCATTTTTATAACGTAGCAATATCATGAAATCACTATAATTAACTTCAGGCTCAAGTCCCTGCTCTAACTCTTCTTCAGTTCGTACAATTTTCAGTTTATTATCTACCCACTCTCTTATAAACATAGCAATAGTTTTAGCATCATTTTCCAAAATTATTGATTTTTCACCACTGTTGTCAATAATATAATGGTAAACTCCTGAGTTATGCCCTTCTTCATCCTGCCGTATTGTCTGCATAGGGGAATAGGCAGGCTGAAACACATCTGAATGATTGTTAAACAAATCTTGAAAGAGAGGATTGATATACTGCCCTATAGAATGTAATGAACGAAAATTGGTAGTTAATTTTACTATATTTCCTTTGCTATCTGCAATAAGTCTTTTAATCTGATTATAAATAGCTATATCTGCTCTTCTAAACCGATAGATTGATTGCTGGGGGTCTCCAACTATAAATAGACTACCTGGACGAGGAATTAATTTTTTCCATTCTTTCTCATGAAGTTGTTTACCTGTCAGATAGAAAATAATTTCTGCCTGGATGGGGTCAGTATCCTGAAACTCATCAACCAGTATAGTTCTGAATTGTTCTTGAAAATATTGCCTGACATCAGGGTTTTCCCGTAAAAGATTGGCAGTTTTTAATAACAGGTCTTGAAAATTAAGTATAGAATATTTCTCTTTAAAATCATGATAATATTCTACCGCGGGTTTTAAAAAATTTAAAATATAGTCATGGCAATATTCCCGCCATCTCTCTAAGGCCGGTTCAAAATACTCTCGTTTAAGCTCAGGTAAAACAATGTCTCTATATTCTTTTGCCTTTTCTTTTGAAAGCCACCTGTTGAGGACTATCTTGCTTTTAATAGAATCTTTCGAAAAGGGCTCTATTAAAGATATTTTGTAAAAATCTTTTTCCATATAAGGAGGATATTTTTTCAATTTTTGCACTTCGAGAATTTTTTCCTGAATGAAATCATAACCTCGCTCAGGCTCATGTACTGGAATGTACTGCTCTGCTTCTTCACAAAAGGAGAATAATTTATCCATAGTAGATTCTATTCCCTGACTTTCAATCTTTTCATGAACTATCTCTATTTCCGGATATTGACACATCTGCTTATAACTTTCCTTCAAGTCCTGTGCCTGAATCCCTAAAATCGATAAATTTTGAAAATTAATTGCCTGATTAGCCTTCATATTAAACAGGTATTTTTCCCACGACTGTTCCATAGACAATATATTATCGACTTCATCTATTTCTTTGAAAGTAGGGTCAAGTCCGGCTTCAATAGGCCGCTCTCTGAGTATTCTTGCACAAAAAGAATGTATAGTGCCTATGTAGCATTGTTCTAAGTTTGCTATTGCCTGAAAAAGTAGATTTTTTTCATCAGAGTCTTCTATTCTCTTTAATTCAGATTCTATCTCTTGCTGAAATCTCTCTTTCAGTTCAAAAGCAGCCTTTCGTGTAAAGGTAATAGCAACAATCTGTTCAACTTTATATATACCTTTTTTTATTAAGGAGGTCATTCTTTTTACTAAACAGGAGGTTTTTCCAGAACCAGCACTAGCTTCAACCAAAAAATTATTGGAATAGTCATTTATAATGATATCCCTTGCTTCTTGATCTTTAAGAATATCTTGCTTGTTATTCATACTTCTGCAAGCTCCTTATTTCTTTTAGGGCTGCCTCTTCGCCTTCCCATTCAAATTCATTAGTCTTATTCAAAACAATAACTTCATTCTGTTCCATGATATCTTTATATTCAAGGCACATAAAGTCATCTGCTTTTTTGGTCATAGCAAAATTTCCTTTTGCTACAATTTCAAGTAATATTTTGATGATTTCCAGAACTTGATCTCTATACAATTTCCCATACAATACTAGATTCCCTTTACCAGCTACTGTTGGAAAATAGTAACCAGCATCACTAACTACTTGTAAAGGAATTTTTTCTTTTCTATTAAGAATTTTTTCAAATGAAATCGCATATAAAGCATGCTGTATCTGCTGACCCTGACGAAAAGGCTTATTTCTCTTATAGTCATCAGCCCTACCAGTTTTATAATCTATTACTCTATAACTTCCGTCCTTCATTTGATCAACTCTGTCAATTTTTCCTTGAATGCTAACACGGCGGGAATCAGGAAACTCTAACTCGATAGATCTAACCTTACCAAGTATTTCATGCTCACAATCTCTTGTACCAAAAGCAAGTTCAAAATATCGAGGCTGGTTAAAATATTTATTATAAATTCCTTCTTCTTCTTTTAAAAATATCTGTCCATTTTCTATAATTGCGCTTCTTTCCGCTTGATATACCAATTCTCCCGGTGGTGCCAGATGTCTCCGTTTTTCTATCAGACAATCTTCAATAATCTTTTCTAATAATGGCCAGTGTGTCTCATATGAAGGTATTACTTCTTCACCTTTAAAGTTATTGATAAGGGCCCTATAAAACTGTTCATAAATTTGATGGAGCAACAATCCTCTCTCCATTGGATTAAGCCATACAGTCGGATCATATACCATTTCCTCCAGTGGTTTTATTTTCAGAATGTCAACTAAAAAATAAAGGTATGGGCAGTAGGCAATTCTTTCCAGTTTTGAAGCGGATACAACAACTCCCCTATTTTCGCGCGGGTCGACATTCTTTATATCTACATTTATTCGACCATTATAAGAGTTAAAACCTTCTTCTTTTCTAAATTTTTCAGCCTTAATTCCCTCTTTGAACAGTACATATTTGTTTAAAAATAGATGTTGTAAATCAGTATTTTCTTTATTAGTAAAAAACAAAAAATACTCTCCATCATCTAATATCTCATCGCTATTTTGCGGAATAAAGCCTTTAATCTGATTTAATTCTTTATAAAAAGTATTATAATCGATAAAAGAATCTCTTTTTTGTAGACGGTAAAGTTGTAACATAAAATTTGCAGGTGCCAGTTCGCGCTGTGTGATAGTATCATAGCCGGAGAAGATAAGACAGATAGCTCCTCTCAGTGACAGAACAAGCTCTAATAATCTAACCTCTTCCATTTTATAAAGTTGTGCCTTATCTACTAACTGCTGGTTGAATTTCTCTCTTTCTACAACTTCTAATACAGTATCATCTTCTGTAATTCCCGGAAACCTCATGTAATCCATTCCTACAAAAAAACTATTAGAACGACCTATCCATATACCTTTCTTATAACTAGCTATATGTAGATGTCCTGGTAAGGGTGAAGAACAGTTTACTCGTTCAGATTCTATTATATTTCTAATCAGGGCTAAAGCTTCATTAACAGGGTATTCTAGTTTTGAATATTTTTCCAAAATACCCAGCTTATATGTAATAATTTGTAAAGCTTCCTCATCAATCTTGTTGTTTCTATTATTTGAATAGTCTCTTACCAGCCGTAATAGACCACCAGCCAGCCGGGAAATGGAAATTTTAGAATTAGTCTTATAGTAAGGTATTTCTGAAAATACCTTTTCTATCCATTCCTTAATTAACAATAGATAATTTATCTCTTCTGACAATTCTATAATTTTTTCATCAGAAGTATAGTGTATTCTTTTTTCTCTTTCTTCAACAGCCAATTCGAAACCGGGTATATACCGTTCTCTTCCCCAACCAATAGGGGATTGCCGGAGTAATGGTATAATTTTCTGTAATTCTTCAGGCTCTTTCAATATCACCTTGGAACCAGGACTACTTAAAATTACTATCAACTTGTTTATACTAAAATTATCATTAATCCAATCGAGTATGGAAAATAAAAACTGAGCTGGAAAGCTGTTCTTTATATTGATTCCGCTATGGAAAGTTATTGGAATTTTGTAAAGCTGTGATAATTGATAGAAATATTGAGAATATGGTTCTTGTGCGGTATAAAAAACCTGTACCATATCATAGGCCAATTGTCCTTTCATAATTCTTCTCAATACTTCTCTAACTTCGTTGTATTCACCGTGAGTCTGACAAAATTCTATATTAAAGAGAGGAATGTTTAGGTCATTAATATTTTTTCTATATTGTAAGGAATCAAAAATTGTCTCTGCTGATATCTCTGTAGTTTTTTTTGCAAAAACTGTTAAATTGTCCTGTGTTGCTATCTCAATCTTCTGATCTTTTGCAGAAAGTGGAATAATTAGCGGCTCAATTCTCTTTTTAAAAAATCTTAATTCTAATTCATTCATTGGGATATTGTAGGGAATAAGAAATATAGTTTTATCATCTATCGAATCCTGTTCTCCTGCCTGACGAAAAAGATCTGCCTCATCAATTAATTTTGTCTCTTTGAGTTTTTCTTCATAGCGTAACATAATTAAAAATATATCTTTTATCTTTTCTGAGTTAGGTAAATACTTATGAGGGAAATTCATAACTGTGTAGCCGGATACTCTTATTTCCTTAATAATTCTGAAAATAGATCTGGCAAATGATGATGAAATTACAGGTAATTTAAAAAAAGACAATTCTTCATTGAAATGTAGTTCTTTTAGTATCTCGAGGACCATTAGTTGCCCAATTGTGCTGTCAAGTATTTCCCATCCATTCTCTAACAATATAGGGAAACATATGTCTCTGGCAAGGTCGAAAAGAGTTGTAACAGAAAGATTTAAGGCATCAAATCCTTTTAAAGTTAATTTTTTTTTAAAAGTGTTTCCATCAAGATAGGAAGGTACCAATATATTTTTTTTATGGAATAAGTATCTTGTATTAATAATTTTTAAAGATTCAAACATATCTTCCACTTATATTCCTGTCTTAAAGTTTATTCTTGGTTTTTATTTTGACCTGGTGCTAATAATTTTTTTGTAAACCCGGGAAAGGTCATTTTCATTTCTGGGAAGGTGATGGCGAAAAATGGCCAATCCATCCTCAAGATAACGCGGTATGAGGTGGACATGAAAATGAAAAATTGTTTGTTTAGCGGCAGAACCATTTGATTGAATAATATTTAATCCAACAGTCTGAAATATTTTTCTATAGTCAACGGCTATTTTTTTGCATGTTTTCATAATTCTTGCAAGACAATCTTCCGGGATTTCGTATATATTTTCGTAATGTTCTTTAGGTATTACCAGTGTATGCCCTTCAGTAACCGGATAAGCATCAAGGAATGCCATACATTTTTCATCTTCATATACAATATATGCATCTTTTTCTTTTCTGGTAATCTGACAAAATGGGCATTTGTTGGTCATTATAAAAACTCCTTATCTAATTTATTATATGTTTACCTATTGCACGGCAAAAACGGGATATCAAACATTTATTCCCCACTGTGGAACAAATCTGTCTCTTTCTTATCCAATTTACCCCAGTCTACATCTCTTCTTTCAGGGAAAGAATCGCAAGTTCCCATTTTTTGTACGGAATATGATGCTACAAGATTGGCAATTCGAGCTGCCTTATAAATTGAATCCGATTGGATAAGTCCATAAATAAAAGCAGCATTAAATAAATCTCCAGCACCGGTGGTATCAATTACATTTTTTACGGGAAAAGCAGGAACATTAATCAAATTATCCTGTTGTAAAAAACTGCAACCCTGACTGCCCTGCTTAATAATTACTTCTTTAACTCCCCAGCCTTTTAACACGGTAGCGCCCTGAAGTAAATCAATTTTCCCAGTAATTGTCCTTATCTCTTTTATATTCGGCAAAATATAATCTACCATGTTCCATAAATCCTGCCCTGGCTTTTCAATTAGAGGAGAAGGGTCTAGAATTGTTTTTATACCGTATTTTTTTGCTATCTTAAGGGCTAACCCTACTACATCCAGGGGATACTCTAAAGAAACACTAACCCAATCAGCGGAAGAAAATAGATGTTCAAATCTAATTAAAAAATCAGATGATATAGTTCGATTTATAGCAGGAAAACCCATTATTGTATTGTCTCCATCAGGACTAACTATTATAGAACATATACCTGTTTTATCAATATTGCTTTTAAAAATATGGTTAGTATCAACTCTGTATTTTTTTAGTATTGATAAAACATAATCTCCCGCAAAATCGTTACCAACTTTTCCTAATAAAATGGCGGCTACTTTTAAATTGGTTAAGGCTACTGCCTGGTTTGCACCCCTGCCCCCTAAAGTACATAACAAATCTTTTGCTTTTAAACTATCTCCTTTGTTAGGGAAATAGGGGGTATATGCCAGGCAATCCAGATTAATTGCCCCTATTACAATAACCGTCGACATTTTATCTTAACTCCAACGTCTCCTTATTTTTACTTTACATAATTGTACTATAAATCGAACACGATCAGATTGCGGCTCAATATTCTTAAATGCATATTAATAAGAATTTATTAAATGTTTTGTAAACCAGTCTAAAGTATAGGGCATGACAATATCAAATCGATCCTGACAACAATGGTCAGAATCTTCGATATAAAGCAATTCTTTGTCTTCTCCAATCGCCCAATCCATAAAGTAAAAGGCATGCTCTGCAGGCACCACATCATCCTTCCCACCCTGGATAATTAACATAGGACGCTCCAGAGGCGGAAAATTTTTAATATCGAGGTGACCAAATTTTTGGTAAAACTCTTTCATACTATTGATGCCGCTCATGTAATTAACTGCCAGCCGCGTAGTAATGTGCAATTTTTTAATAAAGGAAAGTGGGGGGACAAAGGCATATCCACCATTACTTATAACACAATCTATCCTGGGATCTTGAGCAGCAGCCATAATTGAAAAGAATCCTCCAAAACTTAAACCTATTACTCCTATTCTATCCATATCAATATCAAAGGTATTATTGTCTTCAAACCAATCGATAATGGCAATAATAGCCTGCTCATAATCAGGAATTAAATTAATCTTCTGATGCATTTCACCTTGACCAGGTCCATCAAAGCTGAATACATTAAATCCTGCTTTTAAATAATCAAGTGCAAAATAATGATTTTCTACTTCTTTGATATTATTTAACACATTAACAAAAATGATTAAGGGATCTTTGGGTTTATTTGTTAACATGAGATAACCAGGAATTTCAGCTTCACGAAAAGGAATTTCAATGCGAATAGGCCTTTCCTTTTCCTCATATAAAGAAATTGCCTTCACATAACATCTGCGGGCTGCCTCTTGTGATTCTAATTTTAGTTTTATATCATAAAAATTGATAAAATTCCCTACGTGATAACAACCAGCAGCCTCATGGAATAGCCTGCGGGCTAAAAAATTATTACCATCTATAGCAGCTTTTTCTGCCAGATACTCGACATCTTCTCCTTCTTTAAACCATTTCTCGTTCCAATCGTAATAATTCTTTATTCTTTTTACTACTCTTTCACTACGAGCAGGATCTACCCCGCACATGGCAAAACGATTATATTCAGTGATAGTAAGAACTTTTCTCATTGAAACCATGCGGGCATAGAGGCTTTCCCACCATCTCATTGTTGGTTTAATTGGAGAAATTGATTCAAGAAAAACATGTTCTTCTTCTAAAAATAGTCGACTATCTCTATCTTCTGCTTCTTTTTTCAACTGAAAAAATAAGTTTGAACTTAAGCCTCCCTGATAAACCAGCTTTCCATAATACATCTGTCTATCCATTGGTTGTTCTGAGAGTAAATCAATAAACTCTATCTCCTGGCTATCGAGTTCCCCCATTGATTTAAAGTATAGTTGAAATATAGATGAATCAAACTTTTCCGCAAGATAATCCTGTACATGTACTGAGGTTTCAGCCCTTCCGGAAATACTGAAACTTATGGCAATGAAAATGACAATTAAACAAATTATTTTGGTAGAAAATAGATTTGAATTTTTCATTTTTAAAAAATGTAGCGGCAGGCGCTCTGTCCTTTCTGATACATTGTTTATTTTTAATTTTAATTCGCTTTATTTCTTATTAGTGCTGCTAACTTTTCCTTTTGGAATGATCTGGATAAAAAAGGATTTTTCTGATCCTTTAGCACCGTAAGTCTTTCTTCAAAAGTTGGCTTATTATTATTTTGGTAAAATATTCCTATTGGCAGTCTTTCTTTCTCTGTTGCCCTGGAAAAAGCTTCAGTCCTATCATAAATATCATGGTCCTGGAGTAGATAAGTATGTTCCTGAAACCAATTATAAGTATTCACTTTGTTAAATGTAACACAGGGCTGAAAAATATCTACCAGTGCATATCCAGGGTGTTTTATTGCTTTTTTGATAACTTCTACAGTATGCTCAATATTGCCACAATATACCCTTGCCACAAAAGAGGCATCTAAAGAAATTGCCAGTGCTATTGGATTAATCGGTTCAGAAATAACACCATCCACCTGTATAGGTGTTTTGTATCCAGTATCACTGGTAGGAGAGGCTTGTCCCTTAGTAAGCCCATAAACCATGTTATTATGTACTAAATGAGTTATATTAGGGTTACGTCTGATGGTATGTACAAAATGATTTCCTCCTTCACCATACATATCTCCATCTCCTCCTTCCGCAATAACAGTCAATTTTGAATTACAGGCTTTAATTGCTGTGGCAGGAGGTAATGATCTGCCATGCAACCCATTGAACATATGTACATTGAGATATTGTGGAGTCTTTGCTGCCTGTCCGATTCCCGAAACAATCACTACATCTTGAGGAGCTAAAGATAACTCTTTCAATGCTTGTTGTAAGGCCTTCAGTATCAAAAAATTACCACATCCCGGACACCATGCCGGTTTTATAGCATGTTGTTCAAAATTAGAAATCTTATCCATTTTTACCTCCTCTCCCTTCCAAAATATCCTTTATTTCCAGAGCAAGTTTGTCAGCATAAAATGGTAAACCATCATACTTTAGTATCCTGGTTCCAATATTAATACCTGTTTCCATTTCTAAAAGGCGGCTAAATTGTCCACTATAATTATTTTCAATTGAAATAATCTGTTCTGCACTATTTAAGAGTTCTATGCTTGTATCAGAAATAGGGTAAACCTGTTGAAAATGTAGCAGGGCTATATCCTGCCGATTCAATATTTTTATTGCCTCATTAATTATGTGATAGGTTGACCCCCAGCCAACACATAAAATACGATAATCTTTTGGTCCAATAAGTGAAGGTGCAACGGCTCCTTTTTTTAATAGATGCCATTTGGCGTTCCTTTTTTCTACCATTTTCTTTCTGATTAACATATCTTCAGTAATTACTCCCATCTCGCTATGTTCGTCACTATCTACTCTGACCAGACCATCGCCAAAACCTGGTATTCCACGTGGAGATATACCATTCTTACTTTTCAAATCATATCTCTGGTAATCAGAGGCTGTCTTAATAATAAAATGTGTTATTTCTCCTTTAGGAATAAGAAGTTTCTTGATATTGTAATAAGTATCCATGGTATATTGATCAGTTAGAATAAGAACAGGCATCTGAAATTCATCGGCCAGGTTGAAAGCTTTTTCAGTCAGACTATAACAATCCTCAATAGTAGCAGGTGCAAGAATAATTCTAGGGAATTCTCCATGCCCCCCATAAAGAGCAAAATTTAAATCCCCCTGTTCTGTTCGAGTTGCCAATCCAGTAGCGGGCCCAGGCCTTTGAGAAAGATGCACAACTAACGGGCTCTCAAGCATTCCTGCCAGGCTCAATCCTTCAACCATAAGGGCAAAACCGCCTCCAGAGGTAGTAACCATAGCTCGTGCCCCTGCATACCAGGCTCCAATAGCCATATTGACAGCACTTATTTCATCTTCTGTTTGTTCAACAATTATATTAAAATCATGTGAATGTTGAGCCAGAAAAGTTAATACTCCCGTAGAAGGTGACATAGGATAAGAAGAGATAAAATTACAACCACCTGCTATTGCCCCTAATCCAACTGCCTCTGCACCATTTAATAAGTAATGTTTATTTGTTTTATCTGACTTCTTTATGTAAGAAAACTGCTCTAGCCGTATATACTTAGCATCAATCAATCTTTTTGCTTCTTTATATCCTCTTTCTAATGCTTTAATATTATCTTCTATAAATTCTTTTTTATTTTTTTTAGTAAAATATTCTGATAAATATTTTTTACCAACTTTTATATCTCCATTCAATAATCCCATAAGAAGCCCAACAGCAACAATATTGGCATAAATTGCCTTCCCTATCTCCTGGGCAAGCTTTAAGAAAGAAACGTCCACTATCTTTCTATCTGTTTCGAGTCTTTCCTTATCTCCTATAATAATGGTTTTTTTATCAATATAAGAAGATACGTGTTTGACAGCTTCTTTATCTAGGGGTATCAGTATATCTATTCGTGAAACTGGAGACTGAATGGGGCTGTTCGAAACTCTTATCTGGGTTGAATTACTGCCTCCCCTCACTCGTGACATATATTCTTTAGTGGCAAAAACATAGTATCCAGAAAGCTTCAATATCCTTGTCAGCAATTCTTCCACTGTTTGAATTCCCTGCCCCGCTTCCCCGCAAAGTACGATAGATACATCTTCTGGTATCTGTTGTTTTGTTAGACCAATCATCCATTCCTCCTTACTTGTGTAATAAAAATTCCTTAAAAATATATTTAACTTCTTTGCAATGCAGGTGGATAATATTTTTGTTAATCATTGGAATGTTTGGACGGCGGCATATTCGGACCTTTGTATGGAATTGGGATATATTGTACTGAGGGACGTACACCGGGACGTTGTGGATAAAGGTCCATTAATTCATATATCTCTTTTGGCATATCATGTGATACACATAGCCCCAATTCTTTTGCTTCATCAAATTTTATGGGATAATCATGTGTCCATCTTCCTTCTGTAAGGGTTTTCGCTATTTCATCTGCCTTATCTTCACTGCAATTATTTTCAGTAAGCAATCTTTTTACAAAGGCGTAAACTTGATTAATAGCTTTGCGTGCCATATCAGCCTGAATGAGGGTTTCATCATCAATTTTGTTCCTGTCTTTATCTTTCAATACATTTAATATGGAGATAGCCGGGTATTGTCCCAGCTGTGGATCGACGGGTCCTAAAACTGCATTTTCGTCCATAACTATTTCGTCTGCTGCAATAGAAATCATCGTTCCTCCACTCATTGCATAATGGGGAATGAAGACAGTAACTTTCCCTTTATGACGTAACAATGCATGAGCAATCTGCTCGGTTGCCAGCACCAGTCCTCCGGGTGTGTGCAGTATCATATCAATAGGCACATTCTCATCTGTCAGCCTGATAGCTCTTAAAATTGCTTCGGAATCTTCAATATTGATATAACGAACCAGAGGGATACCTAATATACTCATGGTCTCCTGTCTGTGAATCATAGCAATAACACGTGATCCTCGTTTTTTTTCAAGGCGATTAATCAGAGAAATTCTCGATGATTCAATACTTTTTTGCTTAAGCCATGGTGAAAGTACTGAAAAAATAAAGAAAAACCAGAAAAACATACTAAAATATTCTGTCATTTCTTGTACCTCCTATAATTTTTTCTATTTAAAGAAATTAGCGGGAAAATCTTTGTTGATTTCTATTTTCTGGTATAAAAAGTAGAATTAACTAGAATGTAAATACAATATTGGTTTGTTAAACATATTATAAAAAACAATTTTAAGTTATGGTACAAACTAAAACTATTATTAGATAGACTATGAAGCAATAATAATAGAAATACTATTTCATTAATAGTTAAAGCAAGCTCATTAAATCTATACAATTATAATCTTCTATTATTTTTATTCATTATTTTTTTATTATATTAAAGAAGCACTTTATGTTCAATGTGTGCTACTGGGTAAACACAAGTGCTTCTTTTATCGTTAAATGTAAGCTCTTTTTGAATATCTGTTTAAAAATTTTTTGCTTCCAATTGGAAATGAGCCTGCGGGTGGTCACAAGCAGGACATTTTTTCGGGGCACCCTTCCCTTTTATAATATAACCGCAATTACGGCATTGCCAGGAAACTTCCTGTTCCTTTTTAAATACATTATCATTTTTCAAATTATCAAGTAATTTACGATATCTTGCCTCATGATGCATCTCAACTTTGGCAATCTCTTCAAATTTCATTGCTATATTGTCAAATCCTTCCTGGCGGGCTACAATTGCAGCATCTTTGTAAAGAGTCCCCCATTCTAATAATTCCCCTTCTGCAGCTGCTTCCAGGTTTTGTGCTGTATCTCCAATTATTCCGGCAGGATAACTCGCCCTAATTTCCACATCTCCGCCTTCAAGTAATTTAAAAAATACTTTTGCATGCTCTTTTTCATTATCTGCAGTTTCCTGAAAAATTGCTGCAATCTGCTCATATCCTTCTTTTTTTGCTACACTGGCAAAATAAGTATATTTATTTCTGGCTTGTGATTCTCCTGCAAATGCAGCTAACAAATTTTTTTCCGTTTCTGTACCTTTCAATTTTCCCATAGAATTACTCCTTGTTCACATTATTATAAATAAATGTTTACAATTATTTCTCAATTAATTATTCAGACATTTTAATAATATTGATTAAACAGATTGGACTTCTTTAACCTCTGGTACATCCTGCTTAAGAGCCCTTTCTATTCCAAGCTTCAAAGTCATCTGACTCATTGGACATCCACGGCATGCCCCTTGAAGTCTTACTTTAACAATTCCATCCTCTGTAACATCAACTAACTCTACATCTCCTCCATCAGCACGAAGAGATGGTCTGACTTTTTCCAAAACTTTTTCTACTTGTTCTCTTATAGACATCAATACTTCCTCCTCTTATTTTCAATGAATCTATATTTTTTCTTTCTTTATTTCTTCAGTCAATTTTTTACCGAGTGATTCACATCTATTAATCACATCTTCTGTTAGCTGAGAACCGCTCGCAACATGGTCAATTATTTTAAACCTAAAAGAAGTGCTAATCTTTTTTAGACTTTCTAATGCAGGTGCTCCCCCAGTACCACCTGAAACAAAAAATACACATGGTAAATTAGCAGTTAGGCTGCCTTTAATCCTGCTTTGAACGGCATAAAAAGTTCTATCGAAAAAATCCTTTACAGTTCCAGCCATATAATCAAAGTAATCAGGGGTGCCAATTGCTATTCCGGAGGCGTTCAATAAATCATCCCGGTTTGCCTGTTCAGCAGTTTTAATTATTACTTCAAAACTACCATCTTTTTCTATTCCTTTTTTAACGGCATAAGCCATCTCCCTGACTATTCCCGACTGTGAATAATATACAATTAGAATTTTTTTCAACTAATGCCTCCTGAATTTAAGATATATTTTATTTCAAAAAATATATCTTCACATTATATTTTCAGAAAAATAATAACAGTACTATTAATACTGAATACTAAAATTTACAACCAGCATCCTGCAAAATCTCCTGTGCCTTGAATAAATCCTTTTCCAGAACCATAATTCTAACTACTGCCAAACCATCTACCACAAACGGATAAACTGATCTTGCCACATCTGATTGCAATAGACACTTTATGCCAAAACTCTCTAACAAACTTTTGATTGGAAGAGCATCCACCTCTGTTGGCACAGAACATAGCATTGCAATCTTTTCATCCCGTAATTCTACATCATTTTGCTCCATTTTCACCAGGCCTTCCTTAAACGAGAGTTGATTATGTAAATATTAATTAATAAATAGTTCTTAATTTTTTTATTAAAAGAATTCTTTTTTCTATTTTACTATAATTATATGAATGAGCAACTTTATTTAGTATTCTATTCCGATTCTGGCATTAATACCTTTTTGAAATGGATGTTTAATCTCACGCATCTCTGTTACCAGGTCGGCTAATTCAATCAATTCTACAGGTGCATTTCTACCGGTAATAACTATTTCAACATCCTCAGGTTTACCTTTTAAAAAATTTTTTACTTCTTCTATTTCTAATAGACCGAAGTCAAGCGCTACATTAAGTTCATCAAAAATTACTATATCATATTTTTTACTAAAGGCTCCTTCTGTGCCTTCTGTAAAAGCTTTTCGTGCTTCCTGAAAATCAATCTCTTTCGCTTTACCCTTGTAAACAAAATCTTTAGTCCCAAAGGTTTTGATTGTGATTTGAGGGATATTTTTAATAGAATGAAGTTCACCATAATCCCATTTTTTCATAAACTGTACAATTAGTGATTTTTTATCTCTGCCTGCTGCTCTCAGGGCTAATCCCAGGGCAGCAGTAGTTTTACCCTTCCCATTCCCTGTGTATATTTGAATCAAACCATTCATTTAAATGCTCCTTATATTTTCAAAATATTTTTCTACCATGATTGTCCTATCTTGATAATATCTTGCTCCATTGAGTATAATGGTATCTAATTTTTGTAAAAAAATTTTACTATTCTATCCAGTATTATTCATTTTTGATTTTGGAAAGATATTTCAATTGAATTTTTAGTATATATAAATTATAATAACATAGGTATCAAATATTTAGAAAATTCAATAACCAAAATAATTCTTTTTTTATCTACTACTATAAATATAATAAGCAAAGATAATTGTTAATAATTACCAATAGTGTCTTTCTGTAATCTAACAGGTTAAGGGAAGTGTGGTGCAAATCCACCGCAAGCCCGTTACTGTAATAGGTACCGAAAACTGCTTTATGCCACTGGGACATCCCCCGGGAAGGCGCAGTGATTAGATAGCCTCAAGCCAGGAGACCTGCCTGTTAAGATGTTTGTTGCACTCTTTCGTGGTCAAAGGGTGTATTCTTTATTTTAATAAAAAGATATTTTTCTTTTAAAGGAGTTACATAGAATAAAAAATGATAAATAAAAAAATATTAATTTGTACCATTTTAATTTGTACCATTTTTATATGTACTGCCCTATCAGTAATTGGCAATACTACAAACGATGCTTTCCCAATTACACTTATTGATGCCCTTGGCTCGGAGGTTACAATAGATAAAGAACCAGAAAGAATCATCTCTGCAGCTCCTAACAATACTGAAATAATATTTGCTTTAGGTTTAGAGAAAAGATTGATTGGTAGAACCGATTTCTGTAATTATCCGGCAGAGGTAGAAAATATTGAATCTATTGGAGTTATGTCTCCCTTAAATCTAGAAAAAATTGTTGCGATGAATCCTGATCTAGTTCTCGCATACGGCGGATTCGGAACAAAAGATATTCCCCGGCTGAGAGAATTGGGGGTAAAAGTATTGGTTATTGAACCTGAATCTATCGAGGAAATGCTTCTAAGCATTGGGTTTATAGCTAAAGCCTGTGGAATAAGTGATAAAGGAGAAGGATTAATTTCTTTGCTGGAAGAAAGAATAAACTCTATTAAAGATACTATTGCAACAAACCCTTTTGTTAAACGTCCAAAGATTTTTACCGGCTCAGGATTTGAGACCATCTGGAGTCCGGGAGCAGGCACTATATTCGACGAATTGATTACATTAGCTGGCGGAGAAAATATTACTGGTGAACAAGAGGGATGGGTTCCAATAAGCCCAGAACTGGTAATAGAGAAACAGCCAGATATTATAATTATCCCTACTGGTGTGATGAATCCAGAAGAAATCAGCAAAATGAAGAACGATATTATTAAACGGCCTGGCTGGTCACAATTGCCAGCGGTAAAAAATAACCATATTTTTACCGTAAACGAAGACCTATTATACCGTGAAGGACCCCGACTGGTGGAAGGACTGGAATTATTATATGAAATCTTCAACGAAACCAGAGAATAATACTATCTATGGATATTCTAACTGGCGATATAAAGCAATTTTAATCATAATTATCGGGTTTTTGGCTATACTCGTCATCGGGTTTATTGGTTTAAATTTTGGTGCTATTGCCATTCAGCCAAAAAAGATATTTTCCATATTATGGCATCATAAAACAGATGATAGTCTGGGTTTAATTATCTGGGAATTGAGAATACCAAGATTAATTATGGCAATGTTAACAGGAATGACCCTGTCAACTGTAGGGGGAGCATTTCAGGGGATATTGAGAAACCCTCTTGCAGACCCTTATATTCTTGGAGTTTCAGCCGGTGCCGCGGTGGGAGCGTGTTCTGCCCTCGCTTTACAATATGTAATAGGAATTTATCTAGTATCTTTTTTACCATTTTTTGCTTTGATGGGTGCTCTTGTTTCAATAACCTTAGTATATCTATTATCCAGGAAAAAATCTTATCTACCTATGTCGGATCTATTATTAGCTGGTGTGGCAGTTAATTTTTTCTTTTCAGCGATTATTACCCTGCTTCTTGCCATATCGAAGAGAGAAATTCGTTCAATGTTGTTCTGGTTAATGGGAGATCTTTCTACTTCGAGTTGGAATAATATATATATTATTATCTTGCCCGTATTTTTAGGCACCATACTATTGATATCCACTTCCTTAGAATTAAATGCAATGGCTCTGGGGGAAGAGGAGGCTCTACATCTTGGAGTTCTTACTGAAAAACTGAGATTGAAAATATTTTTTATCGGTTCTGTTATGATTGCTATAGTGGTATCCTTTACAGGATTAATCGGTTTTGTAGGGCTGGTAATACCACATATTGCCCGTTTATTGGCAGGTCCTGACCACCGTATTATGCTGCCGGTTTCGGCTTTAGCCGGCTCCGTTTTTCTCATTATATGTGATACTATTGCCCGCACTATAATTGCACCAACAGAGATACCTATCGGGGTCGTCACAGCCCTTATCGGCTCACCAATCTTTATCCATCTGCTCAGAAGGAGGAGTAAAGAACAATGAAAATAAATAATGATAATAATGAAGCTATTATTTCCCTGGAAAATGTAACTTTTTCCTATAATAATAACAATACTGTTGTTCAGAATATAAATTTATCTCTTTTTTCGGGCCAATTTTTAGGAATAATAGGCCCGAATGGTTCCGGTAAAACAACTCTATTAAAACTAATCTCCGGCCTCCTTACACCACAAAGGGGAAGAATTAAATTATTTGGTCGGGATGTGCAGACTATTCCCAGGAAAGAAATAGCCAAAATGATTTCAGTTGTGCCGCAGGACTCTTTTATTTCCTACAATTACAAAGTAAAAGAGGTGGTGTTTATGGGGAGAACTCCTTTTATAAATAACTGGCGGGGAGAGACCATTTTAGATTATCAGATATCCAGAGATGCCATGGAGAAGACTGATTCTTTACGCCATGCTGAAAAGAGAATTCATCAGATTAGCGGTGGAGAGATGCAGAGGGTTTATATTGCTCGGGCTCTTGCACAATCTCCAAAAATACTGATGTTAGATGAATTTTCCTCACATCTGGACTTAGGATATAAGTATGAAATTATAGAAATTTTACGTGAATTATTGAATAATGAAGTTAAATGTATTATTTCTATTTTCCATGACCTTAATCTGGCCAGCTATAGTGCAGATCAACTCATATTATTAAATAAAGGTAAAATAGAGAAGATGGGAACTCCTCAGGAGGTAATAAATAATCATTATCTAAACAAAGTGTATCATGCCAGGCCAAGCATTATTCAGCACCCTGAATTATCTATCCCTCAGGTCATTATGTAAATATTGATTTGTTTAGTTTAGTTTTATGATATTACATCACAATATTATCACACACTTTAACTGCTATTATTTAATTATTTACCCGTTTGACGGCAATAGTACAGGCACACCAGGGAGGCGGGTAACCAGCCATACCGAATATTGAGAAAACACCTGGATCTTGTGGGTTTGCTTTTGTACTTAGTGTGCAAATTGCTGAATTGAGATAATGTGTACCTATTTCGGTAATATGATTGTCGTTATAACCAGCAGGCCATACGCTGACAGTATTATCGACAGAAATAGACCAGCCCGCAACTGCAATCCATAAAACATCTGTACCTTTACCAAAATTATGAGTCAAAGCAGGTGGGTCTGGAAACCAGCTTTCGTCTGTGGCAACAGGACTGGCAATAGGAGTATCGCCATCGGGAATGCGCAGTAATATCCATGATGTATTGTTGTAGTCATGAGATACTTTAAAATTTGAGATAGGAGCGGTTAATTTTCGATAATAAATTACCTGTTTATGAAGAAAGTTAGGATCTTCATTACTTACAGAAGCAAGAATATTCCAACCTGCGGGTCTATTAGGAGTTTTGCTGCTAAATATGTTAAAGATTAGTATTAATAGGTCGCCATTCCGTGTTCCATCTGGCACTGTAATTGTTGTTGATGTTTCCTTGCTCCATCTATGACCCATGGTGTAGCTTGCTATAGTAGGAGCAGACAGGTCTGGACCGAAATAGTTCCATTGAGCATAGAGGGTGTGGTCTATTTTCTCAGTTACTTTTGTGTTTTCTGTAACCATGGTGCCAAAAACACCGGTTGGGGTGGTGTTCCAGCCCAGAAAGGTATGCTGCCAGCGTACCGGTGTGGGAAGTTCTCCGTAAACATCGTCAACTATTACGTTTTGAGTTTTAGGGTTGACAGTTCCACCTTGAGCATCGAAGGTGACAGTAACGGTTTTCTGTGGTCCCACAAAATCTCCCCATCGGGCATAGAGGGTGTGGTTTTCAGTATTAGATACGATTGTAGTAGAATCTACCTTGTTACCGCCAACTGGTTCGGTATACCAACCGAGAAAGGAAAACACGGCTTTATTTACTTTCGGGAGGTCACCATATGCTGAACCTACTGTGAAAGTCTTAGGAAGCGGAATAGGGGGTTCCGCCCTGGGTATCAAAAGTAACGGTGATTTGTTTACCAAGGAAGGAATTGTTGAGCCATCCAGCGTAGAGTGTGTGGTTTTTGGGATTAGCTACTTTTGTTGTGCTGGTCACTTTGTCACCACCTGTTTTTTCAGTAAACCAACCGATAAAAGCAAATCCGGTTCTGGTTGGCACAGGTAGCTTTCCATAGGCTGAACCTACAGTCACCTCCTTGCTGGCAGAGCCGACTTCCCCACCCTGTGGGTTAAAGGTAACAACGATGGGCACAGTGCCATTACTTCCTCCTCCGTTATTGGGAGTACAGCCGGTTATAACAGAAATTAAAAGTAAAATAGTTAAACCAATTAAAATATTCTTATTTTTCATCTTTACCACCTCTTTAGATATGTCAAAGTATGTCAGGGGACGGTTGTACTAGCTCAATATGTCAAGTGACGATCCTTTGACACGTTGATTATTTTTAAATATTTAAACAGATAAACAAAATCTCACTATTTAAACACCTTTTTCTGAAACAAGAATGTTTTTCAGTAAATATGTTGTTTTATCTTTATAATGTTTTCTTAAAAATGCTAGATTAAAGAAGTATAAGTTGATACAAATAGAATGATTTACTATTTTTCTACTGGAATTAGTCTTGACGTAAAATGTCGTAATATTTCAGGTTCCCAGGTTATCCTATATCCTGAAATCGTATCTTTCCTATTTTTAATAGATATAAGTGCCTCTATTATAACATCCAGGTGTGATTGGGTATATACCCTTCTGGGGATAGCCAGTCTAGTAAATTCAAATTGAGATTTAATCTGTTTACCGGTATCCGGATCATTTCCAATCATATAAGAGCCTATATCGCATCCCCTTATTCCTGCCTCAATATATAATTCTATCGCTAATGCTTGACCTGGAAATTCGTAGTAAGGGATATGGGAGAGAAACTCTCCTGCATTAACAAAAACCGCATGGCCACCAACTGGAGATTGATATGGTATATCAGCGGCATCTAATTTTTCAGCCATATATTCCATTTGTCCGATACGGTACCTTAGATAATTATAATCTACGCCCTCCTGAAGGCCTATAGCCATAGCTTCTAAGTCTCTTCCAGAAAGCCCGCCATATGAGATGAAACCTTCTAAAGGTATTGTTCTACCTTTTACTATTTCAAACAACTCTTTATCATTTTTAATGCCGATCAATCCACCCATATTGATTATGGCATCTTTTTTAGCACTCATAGTAAACAGACTGGCATAGCTAAACATTTCACGGGCAATCTCTTTTATAGATTTTTCCTGATAACCTTCCTCCCTCTGCTTAATAAAAAAAGCATTCTCAGCATATCTAGCTGCATCTATCATTAGGGGAATGCCATAATTGTTAGCTATCTCGGCAGTTTCTTTGATATTTTTCATTGATACAGGTTGACCACCTGCACTATTATTGGTAATAGTCATTATGATGATACCGATATTTTCTTTCCCTAATTCTTCAATTAGCTTGACCAATTTTAAAACATCCATATTCCCTTTAAAAGGGGCATAAGTCCTGGTATCTAAAGCCTCTGGAACCACACAATCTATTGCCCTTGCACCTGCCAGCTCAACATGTGCCCTGGTGGTATCAAAATGCATATTTGAAATAGCATATTTTCCCGGTCCTAAAAGGATTGGCATAATAATTTTCTCAGCTGCTCTTCCCTGATGAACGGGCTGGATATAGTCATAACCGAAAATATCCTGAGCAGATTTGATCAAGTTAAAATAATTTCTTGAACCGGAATAGGCCTCGTCACCATTCATCATACCTGCCCATTGATTGGTACTCATGGCACCACTACCACTATCGGATAGTAAATCAATATAAACATCTTCAGATTTTAAGGAAAATAAATTGTAATTGGCTTCTTTAATCTTTGCAATTCTTTCTTCTCTGGTCAATATAGTGATAGGCTCTACCATTTTAATCTTGAATGGTTCTGCAAAATACTTACTATTCATATTAAGACCTCCAAAATTATATTTAAAATATCATTTCTAAAATAGATATGTTTGAAACATATAATATTTCCTTTATTTTACCAACCTTTTAAATTAA
>JAXGTM010000005.1:0-31435 GCA_040774925.1 Atribacterota bacterium
AAAAATGAAGAATAATTTCTTAAAAAATATTATGAGGTTTTCTTATAGGAAATTATAAGTATAATTATGGTGGAAATAAAGAGAATAGGGATAAAGATTGAATATAGTTGATAGAATCAGAACAACCTTAAAAGAAAGTGCTGATGAGAGAACACTGGTAAGCTCACAGCGTTTTTTCAAAGAACCTGTAAAAAGTATTGGTGTTAATATGCAGCTATGCACAAAAATTGCCCGAAAGTTCTGGTCTGAAGTAAAAATACTTAAAAAAGAAGAAATATTTGATTTGTGTGAACAGCTTTTATCTTCGGATTATAATGAAGAGGCACATATAGTCAGTTCATGGCTTCCAGAAATGATTGAACTAACTGATGAGAATGACGGGTATATTTTTCAGAAATGGATTGAGAAATATATCAATAACTGGGCAAAATGTGATTCTTTCTGCAATCACACTATGGGCGATTATTTGATGAAGTACCCTTATTTTATTGAAGAGCTAAAGAATTGGACTTTTTCTGAAAACCGCTGGATGAAAAGGGCAGCAGCAGTATCACTTATTATTCCGGCTAGAAAAGGATTTTTTCTAAAAGACATTTTTGAAATAAGCGACAGACTATTATCTGATAAAGATGATATGGTTCAAAAAGGATATGGATGGATGTTAAAATCGGCCAGCGAGGTATACCAGAAAGAGGTCTACGAGTATGTTTTGAAGAAGAAAGAGAAGATGCCGCGAACTGCCTTAAGATATGCCATTGAAAAAATGCCAGAAGTAATGAGAATGGAAGCAATGAAGCGGTAGGAAGCATTGATAATTATAATATGTTATAATGATTTTAAGAGATTCACATATAAACTTTTGAAAAGCAACCCGCAATTGGTTTAAATATTATTAAATTAATCAGGGTGTATTGTATGGATAGTTCAGATAAAGAGTTTAAGACATCAAATATATTTAAAAGAAAAAAGAGTGATGAAGAGATTTTTCTGGATATTACAAAAATACTGCCTGGTATAGTTATTGAAACAGACATTAGAGGTAACATTAATTTTATCAGTAAAAAAGGTATTGATATGCTCGGTTATACTGCAGAAGAAATAAAAGCAAAGACTATCTGGCAATTAGTAGCTATTCCAGGACGTCCTAGAAATATAAAAGAGACGAGAAAATATCTTTTTAGAGAAAAAGATTATCCACAGGAATATTTCTTAATTAAAAAAGACCAATCTCTACTGCCGGTAGAATGTTATGCGACAGCGGTTAAAAATGAAAAGAATATGATAACCGGTTTCCGATGTATTCTCTTAGATATTACCTCACGAAAGGAATATGAAGAAAAAATTAAATTCCTGAGTTTTCATGATAAATTGACAGGACTCTATAATCGTGCCTATTTTGAAGAGGAACTTCAAAAACTAAATAATGAAAGAAACTTACCCCTGAGCATTATTATAGGTGATATAAACAATTTAAAGATAGTTAATGATACCTTTGGACATCAGCACGGAGACCAGCTTTTGTTCAGAGTTGCAGAGGTTTTAAAATCCTGTTTCAGAAAGAGTGATGTAATAAGCAGGTGGGGTGGAGATGAATTTAGTATTATTCTCCCACATACCACTAAGGAAAAAGGAATAGAGATAATAAAACGGATAAAAAGAGAGTGCCAGCGAAAAAGTACACTTACCATACCATTAAATATTTCCTTTGGAATTGCTACTAAAGAAAATATTACAGAAAACATTAATGCTGTAGTTCGTGAAGCTGAGGGTAGAATGTACCGGTACAAACTACTGGATAGGCAGACTTCAGATAGCAATATGATAATGTCAATGAGAAAAGTTTTACAACAAAAGAAATATGAAACAAAAGAATACAGGCAAAACTATATTAAGTGTGCAGCAAAATTTGGTGAAGTTCTACAATTAGAAAAGATAGAACTTAATAAGCTGGTACTTTTATCCGCTATTTGTGATATAGGGAAAATAGCGGTTAGTGAGGAAATTATTCTTAAAAAAGGATGGCTTAGCGAAGAAGAATGGGAAGAAATTAAAAAACACCCTGAGATTGGTTTTAGAATTGCGATATCATCACCCGAATTGAGCAGTGTAGCAGATGCTATCCTTTATCACCATGAATTTTGGAATGGTCAGGGCTATCCGCATAAAATTAAAGAAGCAGAAATACCGCTGCTTTCACGAATTATCCACATTGTCGATGCTTACCAGGCTATGACTAATGAACGTCCTTATCGAAAAGCAATGAGCCAGGAAGAGGCAATTGAAGAATTGAAGAAAAGAAAGGGGTCCCAGTTTGATCCGAATTTAATAGAAAAATTTGTTGATATGATTGTTTCAGATTGAATTACTGCCCCTCTATTATTTTTCTTCATTTTGTCCTTTCTTTCTATCTTTTCAAAATCATTTAAATTATCGAAAATTATAAAATAAATATTTTTAAAGCTACCATAATTGAAAAATATTAAATCCTTTTCTATCAATAGAATGACAAGGAGAGATGGTTTACTAAATGACTTTATTGGAATTAAGAGGAGTAAAAAAAATATATCAGCAAGGTAAAATAGAGGTCCCTGCTTTGAAGGGAATTGATTTAATTGTGGAAGAAGGGGAATTTACTACTATATTTGGTCCTTCAGGTTCAGGAAAGACTACTCTTCTTAACATGATTGGCTGTCTGGATATACCAACTGAGGGAGATATTTTTTTAAATGACAGAAAAATAAGCGACCTTTCAAAAAAAGAGTTAGCCCTTGTCAGACGTTATAGTATTGGATTTATTTTTCAAAGCTATAATCTGATACCTGTATTGACAGCATTTGAAAATGTTGAGTTTGCAATCAGGCTGATAGGTAGTGTCTCTGAAAAAAATATACAGGAAATGGTTTTAAAGAGCCTGGCAGAAGTGGGACTAGAAGGTAAAGAAAACCGCAAGCCCGGTGAATTATCTGGTGGAGAGAAGCAGAGAGTTGCTATTGCCAGAGCATTAGTCAAAAAGCCTAGAATTGTACTTGCTGATGAACCAACTGCTAATTTGGATTCAGAAACTGGTCAGGATATAGTTAAAATAATGATGAAAATGAATGAAGAGTTTGGCACCACTTTTATCTTTTCTACACACGACCCTCAGATAATGGAAAGAGCGAAAAGGTTTATTAATCTAAAAGACGGCATGATTTTTTTCGATAGGAAAGAGAGAGGAAATGTTCAGCATAAGGCTTGCACTTAAAAATCTATCCAGACATAAGAGAAGAAACTTTATTACCATTTTTGTAATTGGATTCGCTTTTTTTGGTTATCTTTTTGCCGAATCGATTATGAATGGAATGGAAGAGATGTCTTTTGATAACATAAAGGATTTTGAAACAGGCGATATCCAAATTACCAATACTCATTACTGGCAGGAGAGAGAGGATTTTCCTTTAGATAACCTCGTGGAATGGAACGAAGATTTTTATGATTTTGTGGCTCAAGGAGCGGGAGTGGAAGGAATCTCTCCTGAAATGCGTTTTTTAGCGATGCTCAATAATGGTATTGACGAAATGGGAGTGATAGGGTTGGGTATCTTGCCCCAATTTTATAATAAAGTATTTAAAACTCATGATTATGTTATAGAGGGTTCTATGCTTTCAATAGAAAAAGATATGGCTGTAGTAGGGCAAAAATTGTCAGAATTAATGAATTTGAATTTGAATGATTATATTACGCTGCTGGTAAGGACTAAGGAGGATACTTTCAATACTATTGATGTAGAAATTGGCGGTATTATAAAAACCCTAAATCCTATCCTGAATAGCAATACAGTCTTTTTACCATTAGAACTGGCTCAGCAGAGATTAAATACTGAAAATAGAATAACGGGAATTTCTCTTAAAGTTTCTTCCGGGCACGAAGAAGTTGTGACAAATTATTTAGCAAAAAAATTTGATGAAGAAAAATTACCCTTATCTGCCTACTCCTGGCGAGAATCCGCACAGAATGTTATTGCGTTAGGTGCTTCTAAAAAGAGTGGTATTGCCGCAATAATGTCTGTTGTTCTGCTCATTGGCATGGTTGGTATCATAAATAATGTTATTTTATCGGCGTTAGAGAGAACATCAGAGATAGGAATGATGAAAGCACTTGGGATGAAGGAATGGGAAATTGTGTTTGTCTTTATGGCAGAGGCAATTGGTATAGGCATTCTGGGTGGCTTTTTAGGATGTCTGCTTGGGTTTATTGGTGTAAATTGGCTTGTAAATAATGGGTTGAATTTTGCTCAAATTATGGGCGAAAAACTCGATTGGTCTGAATATGGAGTACCAGTTTTAGAGCGTATTTATGGTGTATGGAATTTTAAAGCTTTTAAGTATATTTTCTTTTTAAGCGTTTTTGTAGCAGCCTTATCCAGTATTATTCCTTCTTATTGGGCTGCCAATAAAGATCCTATAGAGGCAATTTATCACAGATAAGGGGTCAGAAAGATATGAATTTTTTATGGAATCTGGCTAAAAAAAATCTTTTTCGCTCCCGGGCAAGAACAATTGTATCAATCATAGCCATAGCCATTGCAGTTATGGCTGTTGTATTTTTAAGAGGAATGATTAATGGCATGTTAGAATCCACTTTTAAAAACCATATCTACTATGAAGCAGGACATATAAGAGTGATTGATAAAGAATACCGATTAAAAGAGCATCTTTTATCTTTAAATCATTCTGTTGATGGTTTTTCAGGTGAAGGATACAGGGAAATGGTTGAGAAATTAAAAATGATAGAGGGAGTTCAACAGGTAATTCCCCGATTAAAATTTATGACAATGATTGGTAGTGGAGATAAACTAATCAATGTGACTGGATGGGGAGTAGATCCTGAAGAAGAAATAAAATTTACCGGTATAAACAAATTAATTACTGAAGGAAGAATGATTGAAACAGGCGCAAGAGAGATAGTGATGGGTGCGGAATTATTAGATAAAATTGGATTGCAAGTTGGAGATAAGACAACCTTTCTCTACAATACAGCCTTCGATTCTTTAAAGGCATCTACTTTTCTGATAGTGGGGAAAATACAGAGTGGACTTGATCTGCTGAACAAAGGATTGTTCTATATACCTCTTGGATTGGCACAGGAAATATTAGAGGTTCCTGAAGAGGTAACTGAACTATTGATAATAACTTCTAACTATAAAAAAGTGGATTCTATATTATACAGGGTAAAAGAACTGTTTTACGAGCAAGATTTATCAAAAAAATATTCGATACAACTCTGGAATAGAGACTATGATTTGGTTGAAATTTTTATTATTGCTAAGGCTATTTATAATTTTATCTATATTTTTATTATTATACTTGCTTGTTTCGTATTGATAAATACACTTATTATGATAGTAAATGAACGAACCCGAGAAATTGGAATGATGGGCGCTTTGGGTTTAAGAACCAGAGAAATCCTGTTCTTATTTGCAATTGAAGGAATTATTATCGGTATTTTGGGTAGTGCTGCAGGAGCTATTATAGGTGGTATTATGACAAAGGTTTTTTCAATTATTGGAATTGATTTCAGTGCAGCACTGGAGGGTGTATCAGCAGATCTTTTATTTGAATCTGTTTTCTATACAGTTTTCAGTTTTGAAAATATAGTTTTTGCTTTTATACTGGGTGTAGCTATGGTTACAGTTGCCTGTGTTATTCCTGCCAGAATGGCGGCACGCTTAGAGCCGATTGAAGCCATGCGGTAAATTGAAATGGTGAAAGAGAGAATGATAAATTGCATCAAAAGAAGAAAGTTATATTTGGAATAATAATTATTTTTCTTTTTGTTACTATAAAGTTAGCTGTACTGGGACAGATGACAGCAGAGGAGATTATCAAACGACGGGATGATAATGAGTACACACATTCTGCCTATGCGGAAGCAACCATGATTATCAGTAAAGGTGGCAAGAGGATAGAAAAGTCTATGAAGATGTATTCCAGGGGGAGCGATGCACTGGTAGAATTCATTAATCCTGCTGATCGTGGGACTAAGTTTCTCAAAAGAGAGGATAATCTATGGATGTTTTTTCCTGACGCAGAAGATATTGTAAAGATATCCGGGCATATGCTGGAGCAGGGTCTAATGGGTAGCGATTTTTCTTATCAGGATATGATGGAATCTGAAAAATTAATTGAGCTGTACACTTTTAATCTGTTAGATGAAGATAAATTTGAAGATATTCCCTGCTATGTGGTAGAAGCTATTGCAATTCCTGGCAAAAAAATTTCCTATTACAGAAGGGTATCCTGGATTGACAGGGAACGATTTGTTGGATTGAAAGAAGAATTCTATGCTGAGAGCGGCAGATTGCTAAAAGTGAGTGAAGTACAAGAAATAGTGAACATAGATGGTCGCTGGTTGCCAGTACAGTCTATTATGGAGAATAAATTGCGTAAGAATACTTTCACCAAGTTTATTATCAGCAATATTGAATTGAATATTGAATTGGAAGACAGTATTTTTAGTCTACAAAGGCTACATTAAAACATTGTAATTACAGGTATTATAAAATTTTTTATAAAAAGATTATTTTGAAGATGAAACGAGGACGGGAGTATTAAATTAATGGTAATAAATTTAAGAAGTGATACTCAGACTTTGCCAACAGAAGAAATGCTGGATAGAATGAGTCATTCTCCATTGGGGGATGATGTTTTTGGAGAAGACCCTACAGTCAAAAAATTAGAAGAAATTACTGCAGCGATGTTTGGAAAAGAGGCTGCTTTATTGGTAACAAGCGGTACGATGGGCAATTTATGTGCGCTGATGAGTCATACCCGTCCGGGAGATGAGGTAATACTTGAAGCAGATTCACATATCTACTATTATGAAGTAGGTGGGTTTTCTGCTCTAGCTGGACTTTCTCCTCGCCTGGTAGCAGGGGAAAATGGTATTATGAATATTGATATGATTAAAAAGGCGATGAGACCTGAAGATATTCATTTTCCCAGGTCTAGTCTACTATGTATTGAAAATACACATAATCGCGGTGGAGGAACTGTCTACCCTGTTTCATTAATGGATGAAATATCATTATTTGCACACGAAGAAGGACTAAAAGTACATGTAGATGGTGCTCGTATCTTTAATGCTGCGATAGCTCTCGGAGTTGATGTGAAAGAACTGGTTAAAAGTGCTGATTCAGTAATGTTCTGTTTATCAAAAGGTTTAAGTGCTCCCATAGGTTCATTATTAGTAGGAAGTGAAGATTTTGTAAAGAGAGCTAGAAAGATAAGAAAAATGCTGGGAGGAGGAATGAGGCAGGCAGGAGTAATAGCTGCAGCAGGCATAGTCTCCTTAGAAAAAATGGTTGACCGCTTAGCTGAAGATCATGCAAATGCCCGATTTATAGCCGAAGAGCTGACAAGAATTGAAGGTCTTAATATTGATTTGAAGACAGTTCAGACTAATATGGTTTATTGTGACATTAGCAAATTAAAAGTTTCAGCAAAGCAGCTGGCTCAATTGTTAAAAGAAAAAGATGTATTGGTATCACCAGTACCTCCATATAAAATACGGCTGGTTACAAATCGTCATATCAGCAGAGATGATGCTAAAAAAGTAGTTCAGATTATAAAAGATACTATTAATAATAATTTAAAATAGTATTTTCTGTCTTTTCTAATTAATATTTATACAACCGGAATTAACTGAGTTATTTAAAATTTAAAAATGTCGTATAATTAAATATAGAGAGAGGGACAGATATAAAAAATAATATAGATATATATAGTATTTATATTACATGAATCGAGGTGGGATTAAAATGATTCAGGAAGATAGAATTTCCTATCTTAATGAAAAAAGTGAACAAGATGGTGAATATATTTTATATTGGATGCAGGCTTCCCAGCGGGTAAATTATAATCAGGCTTTAGAGACAGCGGTTAGGATTGCAAATAAACGCTCCATACCCCTTTTAGTCTATTTTGAAATAAGGACAGATTTACCCGATGCCAATCTACGTCACTACTATTTTATGCTGGAAGGATTGCAGGAGGTAAAAAAGAAATTAAACAATATGGGAGTCGGTTTTATAATAGGCTGTCAAAATGATGACAGGTATCCCAACCTCGACATTCTCGCTCAAGAAGCATCAATTGTTATTACTGATTGCGGGTATATGCACTATCAAAATGAGTGGAGAGAAAGACTTGCAAAAGAATTGCCCTGTCTCATAATTCAGGTGGAGAGTGATGTGGTAATTCCGGTAGAGAGTGTCACTAATAAAGAAGAATATAGTACTGCCTCTTTCCGGACTAAAGTACAGCGCTTGTTGCCAGATTATCTTCAGCCAATGAATATGACTCTGCCTGAGAAATCATCATTAAATTTAAGAGTAGCCTCTTTCCCTTTAGATGATTTGAAAAAGAGTGTAGAGCAGCTATCAATTGATAAGACAGTTATGCCCTCACCCTTTTTTAAAGGTGGAGAGAGTAATGCGGATGCTCTACTTGATAAATTTATAAATGAAAAAATTAACAGATTTGGAACTCTAAAAAATAACCCATCTCTGGATTACCTATCACATATGAGTCCATATTTGCATTTCGGTCAAATTTCTTCACTATACATAGCTCTAAAACTGAAGGCTAAAGCACCATCAGAGGCTTACAGGGTGTACATAGAAGAATTAATTGTAAAAAGAGAGCTGGCAATAAATCATGTTTTTTATAATAATTACTATGACCAGTTTAAAGGTTTACCCAGATGGGCTAAAAGTACCTTGGAAAAACATCAAAATGATATTAGAAAAACAGTCTATTCAATTGCTGAATTAGAACATGGGTTAACACATGATGTATATTGGAACAGCGCTCAGCAGGAGATGATGATTACCGGTAAAATGCACGGGTATATGCGTATTTACTGGGCTAAAAAAATATTAGAATGGAGCCCTGTTCCTCAGGAGGCTTTTCAGCAATGCTTATATTTGAATAATAAATATTCATTGGACGGAAGGGGTCCAGAGGCTTATACCGGGGTGGCATGGTGTTTTGGCTTACATGACCGTGCCTGGAAAGAGAGACCTATCTATGGCAAGGTCCGGAGTATAGATGAGAATCACTTAAAAAGAAAATTCGATATGGAAAAATATGTACAGAGAATTAAGGAATTTAAAAAGAATAGCTAAAACTATTTTTTCTTTTTTTAGAATTGGTCAATATGTACCCGCAGAAATGTATATTTAGAAATTTTGAAATAGTCAAGGATAATCGGAGTAGTTCTAGTGAATCTTAAAAGTACTATAAAAGAAGTAATACAGGCTATCCTGCCGTTAGCTATGGTGATAATATTGTTCCAGTTTACCTCTATCAGGATTCCGGTGGAGGATTTTTTATTATTCTTATTGGGTGTCTTATTTGCTTTTGTGGGGTTTGTATTATTTCTTATTGGAGCAAGAGTCAGTGTTTTGCCGATGGGAGAGACCTTTGGGGCATCACTGGCACAGAATGAAAAAATCTGGCTGCTAATCGGGCTGGGAATTTCTTTGGGGTTTGCTGTTACCATA
Source organism: Atribacterota bacterium (assembly GCA_040774925.1). Lineage (GTDB taxonomy): Bacteria > Atribacterota > Phoenicimicrobiia > Phoenicimicrobiales > Stramentimicrobiaceae > Stramentimicrobium. The sequence continues at coordinate 9,545 of JAXGTM010000005.1, forward strand.
TCTGAACCAGGATTAAAAGTTCTGGCAAATCAGGTATCAGATGTCTCTAATGGTGAAATACCAAAGAATTTGTTAATGATAACGGTTTCCCTTGGGTTGGGGATATTCCTTGCTTTGTCTTTAATGAGAGTACTTTTTAATATTTCTCTACGATTAATGATATTAGCCAGCTATATAATAGCATTTTTTCTGGCAATGTTTTCATCACCAGAATTCTTTGCTGTCTCTTTTGATGCAGGTGGAGTGGCAACTGGTCCTATGACTGTACCATTTATTATAGCATTGGGTGTCGGATTATCATCAGTAAGAGGGACTAAGAGTGCTTCATCAGATAGTTTTGGTTTTGTAGGATTGGCTTATGCAGGCCCTATTTTATCAGTATTACTTTTAGGAATGATATATAGATGAATATGATATTGAGTGAGTTAACAGAGGTAATAAAAGAAATAATTCAATCCGCGCTGCCTCTGTCAATAATATTTTTGGTCTTTCAACTGGTCAGCTTAAAAATGCCAAAATCACAATTTATAATAATTATCAGAGGATTTATCCTAACTTTTCTAGGATTAGGATTATTCTTATTAGGAATAAATATTGGATTTGTTAAAGCCGGAGAACTGATTGGAAAGGGACTGGGAGGACTTGAACATAACTGGGTTTTAATACCGGTAGGTTTCTTATTAGGGCTACTGGTAACACTGGCAGAACCAGCAGTTAAAATTTTAAATATTGAAGTTGAAAAGGTGTCAGGCGGATATATCAACAGGAATATCCTGCTTTATTTCCTTTCATTCGGTGTGGCTATCGCCATAGCTCTCTCTATGATAAGAATGTTAATCGGAATATCTCTATGGTACTTTTTGCTGCCTGGCTATATCGCAATACTCGTACTGATGTGGTTTGTAAAGCCAATCTTTGTTGCTGTGGCTTTCGATGCAGGTGGAGCAGTCACCAGTCCTATGGTAGTAACTTTTCTAATGGCATTGACGGTGGGTAGTTCTAAAGCGATTGAGCATAGCAATCCGCTACTGGATGCTTTTGGCATGATTGCTACTGTAGCTGTAGTTCCTGTTTTTTCTATACTTTTTCTAGGCGTACTGTATCAGAGAAAAGAATCTGACTTAAATAATAAAAAATATAAAATTATTGAAAATAAAGAAAGCTAACACCATAGCAGAAATTCTAATTAAAAAATTTAAATAGAAAAAATAAAAATCTAACCAGTGGTGAGATATTTTAGGCGTAAGGGAGGTTGAAGGGATGGCTGAAAACAGAATAAAATTTGATTTAATCGTAACTATAGTGAATAGAGGTTATGCTACGGAAGTTATTCAAACTACTAAAAAAGCTGGTGCGAGAGGTGGAACCATCGTTTGTGGACGTGGTTCGGGAATTCATGAAGACAAAAAAATATTCGGAATACCTATTGAGCCCGAGAAAGAGATTGTTTTTACTCTAATTGAACATGATAAAACTGATGAAGTACTGGAAGCAATAAGAAAAGAATTTAAGCTTGATGAGCCGGGTAAAGGAATTGCCTTTGTTATTGACGTGGAGAAGGTAATAGGCATTTGCCATATGTATGACAAAACATGTTAAGGGACGGTTGTTCATGCTCACAAATTAAGTAACTTTTCTGCTATAATTTTTTATTCTACCATAGAGGAGGTACTTATCTATGAAGAATAACCGTCCCGTGACAGGTTTGTTATTGATAGCGATTATTTTTTTATTAATGCCAGTTCAAAGTTATTCGAGTAATCCAACTAATATTAATAGTAATGATTACAATATTACTCCAATCCTATCTTACGAAATTGTAAATGTTTTCCCCCATGACCTTAATGCTTTTACACAAGGCTTGATATGGAAAGAAGGATATCTTTATGAAAGTACCGGTCTTTACGGCTCCTCATCATTACGTAAAACAGACCTTAAAACCGGTAAAGTGTTGCAACACATATCTCTATCCAATGATTATTTTGCTGAAGGAATTACCATCCTTAATAATAAGATATTTTTGTTAACATGGAAGGAAAAAACCGGATTTATTTTTGATATTAATACTTTCAACCTAATAGATACATTCCATTATACTTATGAAGGATGGGGAATAACCAACGATGATGAGCATCTTATCGTGAGCGATGGGACGTCTGCCCTACATATTATTGATCCTGAAAAACTTGAAGAAGTAAAGCAAATTAATGTTCATGATGGAATATATTTAATAAATAATATAAACGAATTAGAGTATATTGATGGCTATATATTTGCTAATATCTGGCAGACAGAAAAAATTGCAGTAATTGAACCTGATTCTGGTGAAGTAGTTTTTTGGCTTGACTTAAGTGGTATATTAGATAATGTTGGTCATAATAAAAAAGTAGATGTTTTAAATGGAATAGCCTATGATGTTGAGAATAATAGACTTTTTGTAACCGGAAAATTTTGGCCGGTTTTATTTGAGATAGAAATAGCAAGCGAATCAGAAAGCAGTGTAATGACTGATTAAAAAATTGATCCTAAAAGAGGAAGGAAAATTATAAAAAAATGATGTTGAAGGATCGTCCCCTGACATGATGTTTAAGAGATTTATTCATTATTACAAACCTTATAAGGGGCTATTAGCTTTAGATCTTACCTGTGCTACTTTAATTGCTGTTGTTGATCTAATTTTCCCTGCTGTAACCCGTTTTTTCATCAATACAGTAATACCCAATAACTTATTAAACACTTTCTATTATACTATTGCTGGTTTAATGGTGCTATTCATAATCCATGCCGCATCAAATTATGTGGTCAATTATTGGGGGCATGCTATGGGCACCAGAATGGAAAGAGATATGCGTACAGACCTCTTTAAGCATCTCCACACACTTTCTATTGATTATTTTGATAATGTCAAAACTGGACATATAATGTCACGTGCGGTAAGTGATTTGAGTCATATTTCAGAACTTGCCCACCATGGTCCAGAGGACCTCTTTCTATCATTGGTCATGATAATCGGTTCTTTTATCATTCTTTTTAATATTGAATGGCGATTAACTCTAATTATTTACAGTTTTTTAGTAATTTTAGTCATCTATGCTGTCATAAAAAGGAGGAGCATGTCTGAAGTATATCGGCAGGTTCGTATTAAAATTGCTGATGTTAATGCACAATTAGAAAACAGTATCTCCGGAATAAGGGTAGCAAAATTATTTACAAATGAAGAATTTGAGATGGAAAAATTTGACCTGGGCAATAAGGAGTTCAATAAATCTAGAGAAATGGCTTATAAAGTAATGGCAGAGTTTTACTCTTCCATCATGTTTATGTCTAATTTCTTAAATCTCTTAGCTTTAGGGCTGGGAGGATATTTTGTATTTAAAGAAATTCTCAACATCGGTGATTTAGTAGCCTATATACTATATATAAACTTCTTTTTACAGCCAATCCGCAGACTGACAAATTTTACAGAACAACTTCAAGAAGGAATGAGCGGTTTTGAAAGATTTATTGAATTAATGAATGTTAAACCAAGCATAAAGGATAAAGATAATGCGATTGATTTGCAAAATGTTAAAGGAAAAATAGAATTTAAAGAGGTATCTTTCAGTTATAAAAAAGATGAAAAAGTTTTATCAGGTATCAATCTGCTTATTGATCCGGGGAAAACTCTAGCATTAGTGGGTCCTTCTGGTGCAGGCAAAACTACTATATGCAATTTAATACTACGCTTCTATGATGTTGATAGCGGGGAAATTTTAATCGATGGTAATAATATAAAAGATATTTCCTTGCATTCACTAAGAGAAAATATTGGAATGGTGCAACAGGAGGTATTCTTATTTACCGGTACTATCGGCGAAAACATACTTTATGGAAAACCAGATTCTAGCCGAGAAGAGATAATTCAGGCCGCAAAAGATGCAAATATACATGATTTTATCGAGACGCTGCCTGATGGTTACAATACCTACATAGGTGAAAAAGGGCTTCAGCTATCCGGAGGACAGAGGCAGAGGATATCCCTGGCAAGAGCATTCTTAAAGAATCCGCCAATATTGGTTTTAGATGAGGCAACCTCTGCTTTAGATACTGAATCAGAGATTGTAATACAAAAATCCATAGAAAAACTTACCCGTGGACGTACCGTATTGGTAATAGCACATCGTCTTTCCACTATTAGAAATGCCGATGAAATCATAGTATTGACCAGTCGAGGAATTGTTGAAAAAGGGACTCATGAAGAATTGATAGCAAACAATCGACTTTATTCTCGACTTTATCAAGGACAATTTAGAGGATATTTGCCGGATCAGGTTAACTAATACTAATAATAAATAGATATATTAAATCCCAAAAACCCCGCTTAATTTGATTGCGGTATAGACTAAAAGTAAGGCAAATAATACATTAATAGTCTTTTTAATCTTTTCTTGACTTAATAGAGTGCTTATAACTGCACCCAGAGAAGCCCACAGAAAATTAGCACCTATACCAACCAAACCCAGAATTATAGCTGAAAGGAGTATAAGAAGGGGGTAAGCAGTCAAAGGATTTAAGAGTGTAGTATATAGAGTAATTATGAAAATAATGCTTTTAACATTTAAGAGCTGAATTACAAATCCATATCTAAAACCAAATTCATGTGAATTGACCTCTTCATTATGGGAAAATGTGTAATCGACCTTCAGCATTTTGTAGGCTAAATATAAGATATAAGAAGCGCCTACCAGCCTCATTACAGATTCCATGGAAGGGATAACAGTTAGTAGAAGATTTGAAAATAGTCCACCCATCAATGAAGTAAAGGTGAAGCCAACACCACTGCCATATAAAAAATTAGCGGCACCTCTTATACCATACCTGACTCCCAGTGATGTGCTGGTTATATTTGCCGGTCCTGGTGTATAGATAGCGATTAATGCAAAAGGGATAATGATAGCAAAATCAATATCTCCCATTTTCATTCCTTTTCTTTATCTAAATTGTTATTAATAAAATAATACACATAATCTATAATATTGTATTGTAGATGTCAATAGTCATGTTAATACAGTATTTCAGTATATATACATCAATATATTGAATAGCAGTAATAGTGCTATGAAAAAAGCTGAAAAGTTAACTTTATTTTTTAAAATTATTGCAATAAAAAATTAAAAAATAGACTGGACCGGATAATTAAAGAAGAATTATTATATTTTTAAATAATGTTATATTGTAACAATATAGGGAGTTTGTTGTGATATTTAAAAATAAAAAAGATATCTATCAATGTAGAAATGAAGAAAACCTGGATTTGAATAGCAAAAATTCTGATGGTAAGATTTTTATTGCTATATCCTCTACAGGAATATATTGCAGACCTATTTGTCATGCCAGACAACCAAAGGCAGAGAATCGCACCTACTACGCTTCTACTACTGAGGCAGAAAAAGCGGGATTTCTCCCCTGTCTCCTTTGCCGTCCCGAACTTGCTCCACATATTGCCCCACGGGATTTATTAAACTCTCTGGCTTACCAGGCAGCGAGATATTTAGAAGAAAATTGTGGAGAAATTGTTGCTATTAAAGAGATAGCACAATATTTCAATTGTACTGAACAATGTCTAGAACAACAATTTAAAGAAAACTATAATGTCACCCCATCAGAATATCTAAAAACTTACCGGTTGCTCTTATCTAAACATCTACTTACAGATACTAATCTTTCATCAGACGAAATAGCAAAAGCCGTTGGTTTTAACAACTCGCAAAACCTCAATAAAATATTTAAAGAGCAGTACCGTTTAGAACCAGAGCGTTTACGAAGAAAAGAAACTCAAAACAAGGAAAAGAGTGATTACATTACCCTTTCTTTAGCCTATAGAGCCCCTTATCGTTGGGAAACACTGTTAGATTTTTTAGCCCTGCGTGCCATTTCGGGTGTAGAGATGGTCAAGGGAGGAGAGTATTTTCGTACAGTCCATATGCTCGATAAAGATGATAAACCAGTGTATGGTTGGTTAAAAGTAAGCAACCGACCGGAAAAGAATTCCCTGTCCATCTCAATTTCTAATAATCTCGTTTCAGTAATACCAAAAGTGTTCACACGAATTCGACACCTGTTTGATTTATCCAGTGATCCTGATGAAGTTCAGGAAATACTATCATCTATGAATCAGATTCAACCAGATCTGTTTTCTCCAGGAATGCGTATTCCCGGGGCTTTCAATGCCTTTGAAATGGTAGTAAGAGCAGTCTTAGGACAGCAGATTACCGTAAAAGCTGCCAGAACACTGGTGGGCAGATTTGCTCAAACCTTTGGGATACCACTTAATACTGGAGTAGAGGGGCTTACCCATACCTTCCCGGTACCTGATACAATTCTGTCCCTGGGAGATAATGTTGCTGATCATCTGGGGCCTATCGGCATTACTTCAAGAAGAGCAAAAACCATCTTAGAATTAGCCCGTGCGATTAAGTATAAAACAATAGAGTTAAATTTCCCCATCCATCCAGAAAAAGAGATAGAGAAATTAAAAAAAATACCCGGTATCGGTGAATGGACTGCACAATATATTGCCATGAGGGCGATGAGATGGCCTGATGCCTTTCCCCATACCGATTATGGTATAAAAAAGGCACTTTCTCCCCGTACAGACAAAGAGATATTGGAACTGGCAGAAAGCTGGCGACCCTGCCGTAGCTATGCCGCCATAAACCTATGGAACTCTTTGTAATTAAAGATTAATTAAATAAATTTCTCGTAACCAAAAGGAGGTATTCATGCTATATTCAACACATTACCTATCACCAATTGGTGAATATTTAATAACAAGTGATGGCGAGAATATAACAGGCATGTGGATGGTTGGACAAAAATATTTTGTCCACAATATAAAAGAAGATATTGTAGAAAAATCAGACCTTCCCGTTTTTACAGTTACCAAAAACTGGCTGGACCGATATTTTGACGGAGAAAAGCCGGCTATTTTTGAATTACCGCTTGCACCCAAAGGTAGCGAATTTCAACAGAATGTTTGGAATATACTTATTGAAATACCTTATGGAGAGGTTACCACTTACGGAAAGATTGCCCAAAAAATTGCCGTTTTACAGGGCAAAGATAGGATGTCTGCCCAGGCAGTCGGAGGAGCAGTAGGCCATAACCCCATATCTATCATAATTCCCTGTCATCGTGTTGTGGGTTCAGATGGCAGCCTAACCGGTTATGCCGGAGGTATCGATACCAAACTCAAATTACTGGAACACGAAGGCGTAGACGTTTCAAACCTATCCACACCAAAAAGAACACCCTAGAAACCATAGATATCGATTATAGAAAATTGGAAAAGTAAATGTATTGTATTGCTTTTTTATAATTATCTTATTCTGCCTCTGCCACATTTTCTTTCACATATCTATCTCTGATAAAATCATTTAAAATATTTTTTCTAATTCTCCAACCAGGGAGATATTCATCCATATAACCAACAAATGCTGAATTATGGCTTTTTTCCAGTAAGTGAACCAGCTCATGTACTACCACATATTCCAGGCATTCTACTGGCTTCTTAGCCAATTGCAGGTTGACCAAAATACTCCCCTTTCTTACATTACAGGACCCCCACCTGGTCAGCATATTTCTTACCTGCACCGGTTGAGCCCTTACCCCAATAATCTTTTCCCATTGATTTGTCAACTCCTGGGCCTTATCTTTAACCAGTTTTCTATACCATTCGTTCATAACCTTTTCTCTCTGTTCTTTGCTGCTCGCCTCCCGGACAGTAAGAATCAATCTATTACCCTTAATTTCTACCTTATTCCTTCCAGAATTATAATAGTTTATTTCCATCCTGTACCGTCTTCCCCAAAGGTAATGGCTTTCACCGCTAACATATTCCCGCTCAGTTTGCCTGGGCTGGTTTTCAAATTTGGTTATCTGTTTTTTAATCCAGCCAATTTTAGTAATGGCAAATAATTTTATGGTTTCATCTTTTGTCCTAAGTGGTGCCGATATTCTCACCCTGCCATCCGGCGGTAAAACTGATAGATGCATATTTTTTATATTCTTTTTCTTTACCTCTATGTCAATCCCCGCTACTGAAATACTATTAGCCATAATACTCTTCCTGTTCTCTCACTATATTAAATATCTTATCAACCTCATCATGGTCATTTACAATCTCATAGATACCTTTGCATATCACTTTTTCTTTTGCGGGATCCCCCAGCCATTTATCCGGTTTTACAGTAACGATTTTCTTGTCCAATTCTAAAACACGCTCCACATCGCTACTATAATTATCATACAAGGCGCGCAGGGCAGGAGATTTTTTAATTTTTTCAGGGTATTGTGAAAATTCTTCCGGCCTTTCAACTCTTCTGGTCAGGTCTGCAATCATCTCCAGATATCTCTTATAATCTGCTTTCTGCGCTTTCCGTTCCTCAATAATCTTCATCAATAGCTCTGACATTTTTTCATAATACTGCGGGTTGGTATTCCTCTTTTCTATAATCTTTCTCCTAATATTATTTTCAATAACCTCAGCCATTGCCTCCCGGTCATTTCTTATTCCCTCTGGCATCTCTTTGACAAAATCCACCCCCCGTTCAACGATGAGCTCAATTAATGTCATATCATCAAAGGCGGATAATTTTTCGCTCTCATCAGCACTTATATAATTGTCTATGAGATGGCGCATATCGGCTTCATATTTTTTCAGGTCAATATAGTCACCGCTGGCCAGCTTTATCTCATCTCTAATTCTTTGAAAATAAACTACCTCTTCTTTTATTTCCCTGATTTGCTCCTTGCTGTAATTTAATTCATCTAAATTACCCACTATATCGGCAAAGGCACGCAGAAGAGAGGCGGTAAATCTATATAATGCCAGACGTTTTGGCTCATTTTCCTCCAATTCATCTACATCCCCATCATGTTCAAAACAGAAATAATTTATAAATTCCAATGTGGTTCGAGGCATCTTTACCGGCTCACACAAAGCCCTCAAACTCTCCAAAAGCTCTTCCAGGTGATTCCTGGCCTCTTTTACACGATTCTTTAATAAACCTATTACATCTGCTTCTTCAAAACCATCGAAAGCTTCGGAGGTATAGTCAAAGACTGCCTTTTCCAGACTCTTAAATAAATCCATATAATCAACAATATAGCCATACTCCTTATCGTCACCATCAATCCTGTTTACCCGACAGATAGCCTGGAAAAGGCCATGGTCACGCATAGATTTATCAATATATAAATAGGTGGCACTGGGAGCATCAAACCCGGTAAGAAGTTTATCTACCACAATCAAGAGTTTCATCTGTCCCGGCTCTTTTACAAATTGCTCTTTCACCTTACTTTCAAAATCATTCAAATTCATACCAGCCAGCATCTTTTCATATACCTTATATTTAAACCGGTGTTCAGTATCTTTGGATTCCCCGGTAGCCTCACCTTTAATTTCAGATATATCAGCACTATAAGAGGTGATAATAGCACATCTGGTGAAACCATTATCGGTAAACAGTTTATAGTATTTACAGGCTTCATAGATACTGGAGGCTATCAGCAAAGCATTGCCACGGTCATTGTTCAGACGGTCCTTCATTTCCATATCGAAGATAATATCTGCAACAATCTTAGACAATCTAGCCTCAGAACTGTAAACCTCTTTCAAGGTACCCCAGCGTTTTTTCAGCCTTGCTTTAGCCAGTTCGGTGAGGCCCTTTGTTTTGCTCTCAAACCAGAGGTCTATCTTATCCTGAGAAACTACCTCCTGAGGAATATCTCTCGCCTCATAACGTAAATCCAGGACTACCTTATCAGCTACTGCCTCAGGATATTTATAGGTATGTATATAGGGACCAAACACTTCAATACTGCTTTTAATTCCACGTCTGAGCATCTCTTTTCTGCTCAGCAGTGGTGTCCCGGTAAATCCTATGAATATCGCCTCAGGAATAATCTCTTTCATAGCCCGATGCAGTCTACCGGATTGAGTCCTGTGACACTCATCTACAAAGATGTAAAATTCCCCTTTAGGCTTAAAACCGGGAGGTAAATTTGCTTTAAGCTGTTCTATATAGCTGTCATAAGCCCTGTCGTCATCATCATCTATATTTCTGCCAAATTTGTGAATCAGGGAGCACATCACACCGGGAGTAGTGGCATTAAGTTTGTTAATTAAATCAGCACAGCTCCTGGCACGGTATATCTCATCATCCACACCGTCTGCACCGAACACTTTTTTTTCAATCTGCTCATCCAGCTCTTCCCGGTCAGTAACAATAAGCACCCTTGACTCGGGATACCTCTCCTTAATCCAGCGGGAAAGCCATACCATTATAAAGCTTTTACCGCTTCCCTGTGTGTGCCAGATAATTCCTCCCGTTCTGTTGTCCAGTTTTTGCCTTGCTGCAACCACAGCAAAATACTGATTATGTCGGCACATCTTCTTAACACCGCTGTCAAAAACCATAAAATTATAGATAATATCCAAAAGCCGTTCCTTATGACAGAGACTGATTAGATGACGGTCTACCTTATAACCTTCAGATTCACTCAAATCTTTGATAGATAAAGAGAGTGCATCGGTGGCTTTTTCATCTTCTTTCCATTCTATAAAATGTTTCTCAGGTGTTTCAATTACTCCGATACGAAGTCCCTCTGTATCATTTCCTGCCATAACCAGTTGAATAGTGGGGAAGAATGCCCTGATAAAATAATTGCTCTGATTATCCAGATTTTGCCTGATACCCTCAGAAACAGAAACAATGCTGCGTTTTAATTCTAAAACACCGACCGCAATTCCATTGATATATAAGACTATATCAGGCCTTTTATTGTGTTCGCCCCTGATAGTCACCTCTTCCGCAATATAAAAATTGTTATCATAGGGGTTTTCCCAGTTGATGAATTCTACCCTCTGATGGTGTGTAGTGACATCTTCTTTAACGGAAGCACCATAGCGTAAGAGTGAGTAGACCTCTTTATTGGCAGAATAAAGGTCAGGCTTTTTTGTGGCGTCCACAAGGGCGTTGATAGCTCTGCGAATTAACTCATCAGAATAACCCCGGGAAAGAAGATATTTTTTTATTTTCTTTTCATCAATATTACTATTTTCCCGGTCATGAAGATCACCGAGATAGGTATAACCTAACTTATCACGAAAAAGCCTTACTATACGCTCTTGTGTAATCTTTTCTCTTTTACCAACATTGCTCATCTCTATTAAACCCCCTATATCAATCTCATCCTGCCCGTTAAAAGTTCCTGCATCATACCCTGCTTTATAGCCTTATATTTATTTAGTTTTTGTTCCAGTTTTTCTATTTCTTCATCCATATCGGAAAGAATGTTTGCTATGGCAGTTTGTTCTTCAATATCTTCCCGAAAGAATATCTTTAATGGTTTTAGATCTCTTGGATGAATATGTGGTTGAGCCCCACCAGTTTGAGCCTTATAGATATCAGCCTGTTTAAATAATAGCATTGAGTAAATATAAAAAATGTTATAGTCTTTATTTCCTTCTATGGTAGAACAATCTGAGGCGAAAATAGGTTCTTTGTGAAACGATACATATCCTGCATTAGCACCTGAAGCACTTATAGTAATTGTATTGGCACTTCTATTAGCATATTTATGATAATATGCAGGTTTCTTGCCACCTGCTATTACTGGAACTTTTCCTAGTATAACTTCCTTTTCTGTAATTAATTGTCCTTTGTGAATGTTGCAAATAGTACCCAATCTCAATTCTCTTTGTCTCCCGGTGAAGCCGGGAAGCCTCTTTTTGCCGGTCAGTAATTCCTGCATTGTACCCTGTTTGATATTTTTCTTTTTTTCAATCAGCGTGTTTAATGAGCCGATAAGTTCATCTACATCAGACAAAGCAGTAGCAATCGCCTGCTGTTCACAAAAAGATGGTAATGGTGCAAATAGACTGGATACTTCTTTTTTTGAAATTTCTAGAAATGTAGACCCAATGGCCTTTTCAATTATTTTGTTCTTTTGTGTAAGTAAAAAATAGTATAAAAATTCATTATTTAAACTTTCTTTTGTTACTATATTTTTGAATCCTTGATTAGTAGATATAATGATTTTTGCAATTCTTATTTCTCCGATTGTTGCTCTACTACATAACAACAAAGTTCCAATTGGTAATAATTTTGCAGAACTATTTTTTAGCCCTTCTTCAGTAATGGTTCGTTCAGTTGTATATAAATATTTACCTTTTATTTTTGTGATATCACTCGGAGTACACCATTTTATTGAACCATTCCAGTAATTAGCTATTTTTGTATTAGGTGTTCCCCCATTATATATTTCTACAAATGCAGGTGATAATTGAATGCATTCCCAATCTTCGGGAATTATACCAATCTCTGTCTTTTTATAACCTTTTTTTATTTCCATTGAAATCCCATTCTCTCCAGATGAGATTTTACTTTATTCTCCAAATTAGCAACCTCTGCTTCAATCTGCGGTAAAGTCTCCTCATATCTTTCCACCAATTCTATAATACGATTGGTTAAACTATGTGATAGTTCGGAATAGATTGCATCAATGCATCTATAGATGGAATTACACCATTTTTTCTCGACCACCAGTTCTTTTATCTCCTCAATGCTCAGCTTTTCATAACGGTCATAGACCAGCTTATCCAATTCATTCAATGCATTCTTAATCTGGGAATTTAAAGCCGTGTCTTTACCCATTAATCTTTCATATTTTTGCAGTATATCCAGCTCATCAGCAAAATCCTGAGCAAGTTTTATCTCTTTAATCCGTTTTTGCAAGTCCCCTTTGGAGATAGTACCCTTATCATTGATAACCCCACTTAATAAGCCTTCCTCTGAGCCATGCTCATCTCTCATTTCTTCCATCGAGCTTAATAGTTCATCTCGTTTATTTTCCAGCTGCTCTATCATCTTTTGCTCTTTTTGAAAATATTGTTCAATAATTAAGGACTTTGGAATTATCCTTCCTTCAAAAGATTTCATCTTCCCGGTTGAGGTACCGTCTTTACGCTTGGTCATTTCACGTTCAATTTCTCTCCCAGATTCCCATCCATCAAAGGCCAGAGCGTAAATATCATCCTGCATAACCTCTTCCCAGAAAGTCATCAGACACTGATAAACATCATATTTATCAATCATTGAGATTTTGGAAAACTCATTGAGTAGGCTGGTAGAGATATCCTCAATAAACTGTTTGGGCTGGTCCCCTATATTAACCCCATAGAGCTTAACTAAATTATCTCTTTTCCATTGCTCAAAAGAATCTTTTACTCTCCCGGCATATGCGGTAAATTCCGGGTGGTGGAAGATGGTTTCACGAATACTATCCTTATCAACTTTAAGCTGTAAGTACCCCGGACGTCTGCTGTTATGAAACAATACCGATGGCAGAGAAGGGAATACAAGCCAAAAATTTCCCAATGCCTCAATATCTCTTTCCGGTATTCCTCCAGAGAGGTGTGCGGAAATATCCTGCAAATCTTCCGGTTCACTGCTGTCAATATATCGTGGTATATTCAAATTATATTCATTGGCTTTTATCTCATCATAGGGTATCATCCTGGAATATTTTGGTATTTCAATAAAGCCATTGAAACTATCCACAATCTTTCTAATATCCTGTTCTCGAAGTCGGTTTTTATTCCCATCTTTAACAAATCCCTTACTGGCATCAATCATAAATAGGCCCTTTCTTGCTGCTGCATCTTCCTTGTCTATTACTATGATACAGGCCGGAATGCCGGTACCGTAGAACAGGTTTGCGGGAAGCCCTATAATACCTTTAATAATCTTCTTTTCCAGGATTTCCTTACGAATAGTCGCCTCAGTATTTCCCCTGAAGAGGACCCCGTGGGGCAGTATAATAGCACCTTTACCCTTTTCCGGTTTTAAGGAATGTATAAAATGTATCAGCCAGGCATAGTCTCCGTTTTTGGAAGGGGGCATGGCACTGTATGGGGTAAACCTTTCGTCACTACTGGCATCTAATCCGTTAGTCCATGATTTATAGGAAAAGGGGGGATTGGCTACTGCAAAATCAAAACGTTCTATCTTTCCTTCATCATTTTTATCTTTGAAATAGGGATTGGAAAGGGTGTTGGCGTTGGCAATTGTTCCCGTTGATTTATTATGTAATACCAGATTCATCTTAGCCAAACCGGCTGTTGTGTTGTCATATTCCTGTCCATAGATAGTTATACCAACAGGGGCTTCATCGGCAGCACGGATGAGCAGGGAACCTGAACCGCAAGCCGGGTCATAAAGGGTTTGAGAGGCCTTAGTTGCTTGCTTGATATTTATTACTTTTGCCATAATGCGGGAGACTTCTGCCGGGGTGTAAAACTGGCCTTTGCTCTTTCCGCTTTCTGAAGCAAAATTTTTCATCAGATATTCATAGGCATCACCCATAATATCATCTCCGCCGGCACGGTTTTTCCTGAAATCCAATGATTCGTCCTGAAAAATTCTAATTAGATTGCTCAGCTTTTCCACTTTGTCTTTACCGCTGCCCAGTTTGGCATCATCATCAAAATCCGCCACATCGATAACACCGGTAAGCTTATTGACCTCAGCCAGTTTACTGATTATCTTGTTCATTCTGTCGCCGATATCCGGCTTATTTTTGGCAATGATCATGTCATTGAAGCTGCCGCCTTCGGGAATCTCTATCTCTGCATAACGGTCACCCTGAAAGCGGTCTGTGACATATTTTACAAAAAGGAGTGTTAAGACATAATCTTTGTATAGGGAAGCATCCATTCCTCCCCTTAACTCATTACAACTATTCCACAATGAACTGTATATTTCACTCTTTTTTACCGGCATTTATATCACCCCTAATCTGTAGAAAATAGTAATAAAATAGTTATATAATTGTAAATTGAAAATTATTTATGTGAATCTGGGTTGAGTCTTTCTACTAGCTCTTTCTTTACATTATTTTTTTTACAAAGATCCAGTATTAAGGCGCGTGCCATACGGTTTGGAATTACTCTATTATTTTCCCATCTATTTACGGTGGAAAAACTGACATGAACTGCTTGGGCAAAATCTGCTTGGGTCATCTGAAGCTCTTTTCTGATGGCTTTTATTGTTTCTGAAATTTCCATAATCGACGAATATCTTTTTACCTATCTTTTATCTTTGTTTAAAGTATAACATTCTATCTTTTATATAGCAAAGTCTATATTTAATTTATTAGTGGTCTGATTTTAATTTGGTAAGTCTGGTAAGAAAATTTGAGTGAGTGAGTAAGTAAGTAAGTGACTATAAGATTATTTAAGATTAATACAAATTAAGCTTAATTAAAAAATTGTTCTACCATTTAAAAAAGTCAGCCAATCATTATAGATGGAGAGGAGGTAAACATCCAAATAGGAGAGGGCTTTTTCTTTGATATTCAGAGGGACTCCATAGTAAGCTTCTGCAATTCCACCGGTAATAGCAGCCAGGGTATCACTGTCGCCACCAACCGAAATGGCGGTTCTAATAGCATCTTCAAAAGAGTCTGATTCCAAAAACGCTTCAATAGCCTGTGGTACGGTCTCCTGACAGGTTTCATTGAATTGATAGGTATCCCTGATTCCATCGATGGTGAAATTGAGAGGGTAATAATTACTGGTAATATTGTTTCTGATATCATCTTTTGATTTGCCAGTCCTGGCCATATAGACAGCTATTGCAGTAGCCTCTGCACCCTTCAAGCCTTCACTGTGGTTATGTGTAACTCCGGTTATGGCCTCAGAAAGCCTGAAAACTTCTTCTTCACTTTTGGCAAAAAAACCGACCGGACTTATTCTCATAGCAGCACCATTTCCGAAGCTGCTGTATGGCAGAGGATTATTACTGAATACCCATCTAAAGAACATTCCACCATAACCACAATGGGGATATCTACGTCCAATTTCCTGCATATACTTGATAGCCATTTTCGCGAGAAGTGAATAATAATTATTCTCTAACCCATTCCTGCCAGATGAGGCATCAATTAATTTTTCTGCCTCCATAATTGCCCTGGCAACAGCAATGGTCATAATGGTGTCATCTGTTACATCGCATTCATCGGTAAAGAGTTCAAAATCTTTACCTCTATGATTATTAAATTCGAATCTGGAGCCAACAATATCTCCAATAATTGCCCCTATCATGGAAAGTTATTCCTCCAATCGAATTAGTAAAATTAAAAAAGAAAAAAAAGTACCTAATATATTAAAACTATCAACCTTTCTTTAACAATTCTGTTACTACTGTTTAAATTATTATATAATCTAAGAATTTATTTGTCTAAGTTTGATAAATTGTGATCAATTAGAAAAATAAGTGATAATTAAGAACGATTCTAATTGTGTCAAAGGATCGTCCCTTGACATGTTTGTTTGGGATTTATAAATAAATTTTATTGCCATATCTGTAAGCAGTTATTATAATATTGCATAAAAAATAAGATATCAGCTATTATAAGCAGGTAGTAAGGAGAAGCAAAATTGAATATAGCATTAGATGTTATGGGTGGAGATTATAGTCCTGAAGAAACTTTGAAAGGTGCAACTCTCTTTTTAAAAGAAAGGGATAGCATGGTAACCTTCTTAGGTGAACAGGAGTTAATTGAGAAATATTTAGAAAAATTCTCTTTTGATAAAAACAAGGTAAGAGTGATTGATTGTCCCGAAGTAATAAGTAACGAAGTATTACCGCTTGAGGCGATAAAAGGAAAGAATAATTCTCCCATTATGAAGGCTATGGATTTGCTAAAGGAGGGAGAGGTGGATGCTTTTGTTTCTGCAGGTAATAGTGGAGCAGTAATGGCTGCAGCTCTCTTAAACCTGGGCTGTTTGCCGGGAATTAGCAGGCCTGCTATCGCTGTAATTATACCAACCCTAAATGGAAATAAAGTTATTCTCGATATGGGAGCAAATGTTGATTGTAAACCGATTCATCTTTTGCATTTTGCTCTAATGGGGGCATCTTATGCAAAATATGCCCTCGAGATTGAACAGCCAAGAGTTGCATTACTCAATATTGGAGAAGAGGTTAATAAGGGAAATCGTTTAACGAGAGAGGCTTATTCTTTATTAAAAGATAGGGATGATATCAATTTTATAGGAAATATTGAAGGCAGAGGAATTTTTATGGGTTCAGCCGATGTGATGGTCTGTGATGGATTTATTGGAAATATTGTGTTAAAGACGGCAGAAGGTCTCAGTAATATGTTTATCACCGATTTCAAACTTAATATTTTAAGGAGTCTACCGGATAATGATACGACCAGTATGCTTAAAGAAAGGTTCAGTGAATACGCTGGTAAACGGAATTACAAGACTTATGGAGGTGCTCCTCTGTTGGGAGTTAATGGTTTATGTTTCATCTGCCATGGTAGATCAAAGGCTGAAGCGATTAAAAATGCTTTGTTAAATGCTTTAATTTTTGCTGAAAATAAAGGGTTGGATCGTCTGAAAGAGCTGGATTTTAATTCAAAATAATCGTCCCAGAATAAATCCTAATAATAAACCGATGAGAAATATAGTGGTTATTACCCGTGCATTTATAACCATTGATATGCCCTTGAAACGAATAACCAATAAAGAAACAAAGTAGGCTACAACGTTTAATGTTATAAAAATTGGCCAGGTTATAATATTGGCAATTATAGGTCCTATAAATGGTATAGACTGTATTAATGTTAAAAAATAAGTAAAAGTATTTGTAAAAAGATCTATAATGATTCCCAATAAAGCAATAATGGCTGTTATTAAAAAGGTGTCCATATGTGTACATCTAAGTAGTAAAAATATTATTACGAGGGCAATAACAGCTAGTACAAAACCTCCAGTTGAAATATTAATCTTCTTAGAAATCCCCGGTTTAAATTCCTGGTTATGTATTTTTTTCTTATGAGGTTTATCTTGATCCATACTCTATTAGTTAAGCCTATCTTTTAAAAATACAAAAAAGCATTGTTTTTTTCAACATTAATCTGCCTGATTATCTTAAAAGAACTATCTTTGTTATCATAGAATAACCGTTGATTTGTGTCAAATATTTCATTGGAGGACATTATATTTAGCTCTAATGATTAATCTACCAAAATAATCAATTTTGGTATATGTATAGCTAATCTTTTGATTTAAACTTTTAAAATAATTAATGATTATCTGCTGAGTATCTGAGCATTTACTCAGTTATATTTTGTTATTTATTTTTTAATGAAAAGTCTGGTAGAATATTTAGGTTTATAAGTAGAACAATCTTTAATAATTTGATAGAATTACTAAGTCTGACTCTTTGATTAGGAATTGTCATGATAAAATTTTTTTAAATTCTTAAAATATTTTTTTTAAAAAATTGGGTAAAATCATAATGTCATATCTTTCTACAATTTTTTTGGCCATTGGCTTAGCTATGGATGCTTTTGCGGTTTCTATTACCGGGGGAATGGTGTCCGATACTGTTAGTTTTTTGTATGCCTTAAGAATTGCTCTTTTTTTTAAATTTTTTCAGATGATAATGCACTGGATGGGGTGGTTATTGGGTAACAGCACAATAATGTACATCGATTCTTATGCGAACTGGGTTGCTTTCTTCCTTCTGTTTTTAATTGGAATAAGAATGATTTATGGGTCTCTTCAGAATCAAGAGAAAAGACAATCTATTAATTTTAATAGCCTGACTGTTCTGTTCTTTTTAGCCATTGCAACCAGTATAGATGCTTTTGTTAGTGGTCTATGTATATCCTTTTTGGATTTAGGAATTTTAAAGATAATTATTATTATTGGAATTATCACTCTTTTGTTTTCATTAACAGGAGTTGTAATAGGAAAGATACTGGGATACCTGCTGAAAAAGTATGCCGAACTGGCAGGTGGAATCATTTTAATTGTGATAGCTTTTCAATTATTATCAGGTTATATTAGAGGATGCCGTGTTTGAAATTAACAATAAGAACAAATACCATTATATTATTGTTTTAAGCTTAACTTTATTTATTTTATTATTTTTCATTGGTTGTTTTTTCTCTCCCTTTGGTTCAATTTATGTAACCAGTAATCCATCAGGAGCACAAATCTCTATCGATGGAATGGATACAGGTAAGACTACTCCAGCTCTTATATCAAATCTTAATCCAGGAACACATAATATTTTGTTGACCTTAGATAATCCTTCTCTGAGTATATCTAATTCTATAATTGTGGAGGCGGGACAGACCATTTCGGTAAATATAGAATTATTACCTGAAGCAAAGTACCGTGCTTTATGTATCGGGATAGATGTATACAAAAATCCTGCCATAATTAATTTAAAGGCGCCTCCTTTTGATGTTAGGAGAATGCAGGATATTTTTGAAAATGCCCGATTTGGCAACAAAAATACCGGTTTTATTACTATTAACACCTTAATAGGAGAGCAGGCTACCCACTCAAATATAATAGATGCGATTAATTATACATTCTCATTTGCGAATGAGAATGATATATCTTATTTTTATTTTTCGGGGCATGGATGGAATGGAATGGGCAAAAGTACAATTTTACCATATGATTCCAGACTGGATGATGAATCCATGGATATCTCTGTTGTTGAACTGGCAGATATTTTGGGAAAAATCCCGGGAATAAAAGTAGTAATCATCGATGCCTGCTACTCGGGAGGATTTATTGGAAAAGGGTTGTTTTCAGAAAAAAGGGATATCAACAGAGAGTTACAAGAATTCAATAATAATGTGCTGAATGCATTTTCTTCTCATTCAGCTTTAAATTCGGATTTAGCCAAAGGAACCCTGGCTACAAATGGGTTTAAAGTAATTGTTTCTGCCTCAGGAAAACAGCAGTGTTTTGAAACAAACAGCCCCCACCCCTTAGACGGTCATCCTTATGGATATTTTACTGCTGCTCTCTGTGAAGGGTGCGGATATAATAATGGTTTTATTTTTCCCTCGCCGGCTGATCGCAATATGGATAGAAAGATTACTTTAAATGAGATTTATCAATATATTTCTTTAAAATTATCCCATTTAGAGCAGGATGCCCAAATTTATCCAGCGAACTCTACATTTTCTTTCCTTGAATATTAAGAAAATATATCAATTGTAATTTTCTTCAAGGCGAGTCCTAAATATTTTGGAAATAACTTACTACAAAATCTTTTTTCTTTCCCATACCCTCGTTTAAATAATTCCCTTATTAAAAATACATTTATGAATGGAAATGGTTAATAAATGAGCAATTAGTTGTTTTAGATATACTAATACAAAGGCATTTTTATATTTTAATTTACAAATTTGCATGAAATCATTCAAAAGAGATATTGCCTGATGTCAAGACAGGATAATTTTCCATCAAACATAGTAAACTTTTTAATTTACTAATATTTATCTGAATAAGTAATAATATTAAAGAGGAATTACTGTGATGAGATAGTTTTAACATATTAATAAAAGCATAATATACCTATAATAACACAATAATAATAAATAAAACAATATAGTAGATATTTACTGAATTTGCCTTTAAAGTTTTTTTGTGGTAATATGCATGATTAATGTTAAATTGGCCAATTGACAGTGAGTAGTAAAAATATTTTTTAATATCGGATTATATTTTTATCTACCAACTAAATGTACCTTAAACAGATAGAAATATAATGATATTATTAATTAATAAAAAGGAAGGCGAAGGATATTATGAAGAATTGTAGGAAATCTTTGTTTACTGTACTGATTGTTTTGTTAATGGTGTTTAGTTTTTATTCCAGTATAGGAGCACAAGGAACAGTGGTTTTTGCCGACGCTGGATGGGAAAGTATTCGTTTTCACAGCTATGTAGCGGGTCTGATAATGGAAAAAGGTTATGGATATCGGATGGATATGGTTTCCGGTTCAAGTCCGGTAGTATTACTGGGTATGAGACAAGGAGATATAGATGTGCAAATGGAGATATGGACAAGTAATATTGCAGAAATATACCACGATGCACTTGACTCTGGTGACGTAACAGAGCTCGGTGTCAATTTTGATGGTAATACACAAGGCTTATATGTTCCCACATTCGTTATTAAGGGGGATGCCGCACGTGGAATAGAGCCCATGGCTCCTGGATTAAAGACAGTTAAAGACCTTGCTGAATACTGGCAAGTTTTTCCGGATGAAGAGGATAGCAGTAAGGGAAGAATATATGGCTCACCTCCTGGATGGGCAGTTGATGAAATTATGAGAACCAAGGTAGAAACCTATGGACTGGATAAATATTATAATTATTTCAGTCCTGGTTCAGATACTTCCCTGGCTGCCGCTATAGTATCAGCCTATGAAAGAGGAGAGCCGATTGTAGCCTATTACTGGGAACCAACCTGGGTTATGGGAATGCTGGATATGACTTTATTAGAGGATGAACCTTATAGTGAAGAATTATGGAACAATGGATTTGCCTGTGAATTTGAGTCTATGGAAATAGCCATTGCTGCTAATTCGAAGTTTGTAAAAAAAGCCCCTGAACTGGCTGATTTTTTAAGTAAATATCATACCAGCGAACAATTAACAAATGATGCTCTGGCTTATATGATGGAGAATGAGACTGATGAAAGAGAAGCAGCTCTATGGTTTTTAAAAAATAATGAGCATATCTGGTCAGAATGGGTCCCAGAAAATATTGTCCTCAAAGTAAAGGAATCACTTTAATTATTAAGGCAATTGCCCACGGGCTGATGGTAATTATCTAAAATTGGTTTTTAAACAAAACGATAAATTATTTAAATTAATATGTACTAATTTCGAGTCGTGTTGACACTTTAGTGATTAACTAACATAAAAAAACTGGTCATGCATGCCATCTTTCCTATAGAATAAAGTTGATAAAACAAAATCTAATAGGAAGGAGAGAGCACACATGACCAAGGATGA
>JAXGTM010000006.1:0-29732 GCA_040774925.1 Atribacterota bacterium
AAAAGGATTGGTGATGACCTGTTCAATAAGATTATGCACCGCCTGATAGCACAGAGTATTCCCATGATTTCCAAAAAATTGAATTCTATTTCTCCCCAGGTGCTCCATGTAGCTGTTTATTCCAATGAAGATGAGGTAATTGCCTGTAACTGTAAAGGAAGGTGTAAGGTAAAAAAGATATTCCCTGAAAATAATTATAAAAAAACAATTAAGAAAAATTTTATTTATAATAATTACAAAATAAGTCTATATATTGATAGAAAATCTAATAAACCGTTTGCCGCTGAAATTAAACCAAGGTAAATTATCAGTTCAGTTAAAAATTTGCTTATTATGAAGATAGGAGAAATTTCAATGCCGGAAATAATTTCCATGAAAATGGCTAAGGAATTAGCCAGAGATAATATTGCTATACTAATTGACCATACTGATTTACGTCCTGATCTTACAGGCAATCAGATAGAAGCACACTGTAAAGAAGCTTTAAAATATAAATTTTATTCAGTTTGCGTTAATCCATGTTTTATACCCTTAGCCAGGGCTTTTCTAAGTGGGTCGGACGTAAAGATATGTACTGTAATAGGATTTCCACTGGGAGCAAATCTATCTAAGGTGAAAGCCTATGAAGCTGAGCAAGCCGCTAAAGAAGGAGCCCATGAAATTGATATGGTTATTAATATTTCTGCCTTGAAGGATAAGGACTACTTGAAAGTAAAGGAAGAGATAAAGTCAGTAGTTGAAACAGCATCAGGATTGATATGCAAAGTTATATTAGAGAATTGTCTTTTAACTGATGAAGAGAAAATGGTTGGTTGCCAGCTTGCTTTGCAGGCAGGAGCTCATTTTGTAAAAACTTCTACCGGTTTTGAAAAAGCAGGTGCTACGGTTGAAGATATAAAATTGATGAGAAGTGTATTAGAAGACTGTATGGGTATCAAGGCAGCAGGAGGTATCAGAGATTACAATACTGCTATAAAAATGGTAGCAGCAGGTGCTACCCGTATTGGAGCGAGTAAAAGTATACAGATAGTAGAAGGAAGCCGGTTATAACCTACTTCCTAATAGAGGCAAAGAGGTATTAATGATGAGACTATTAATGTGGAATGTAAATGGCTTAAGAGCAGTATACAAAAAGAATTTTAAAGAATGGTTTGATAGTGAGAATGCTGATATATATTGCATTCAGGAGACTAAATCTCATTTATCACAGATCCCTGAGGAGATTGTGAATAAACCAGGTTACTATAGTTATTTTACTCACGCTGAAAAGAGAGGTTATAGCGGGGTAGCACTATGGACTAAAAAAGAACCCATAAATGTTACTGATAAATTAGGTATTTCAAGATTTGATAATGAGGGACGCTATATCAGGGCAGATTTTCCTGAGTTTATC
Source organism: Atribacterota bacterium (assembly GCA_040774925.1). Classification (GTDB taxonomy): domain Bacteria; phylum Atribacterota; class Phoenicimicrobiia; order Phoenicimicrobiales; family Stramentimicrobiaceae; genus Stramentimicrobium. The sequence goes on from JAXGTM010000006.1 coordinate 1,394, forward strand.
TTATTCAATATCTATTTTCCTAATGGAAAGGCATCAAAAGAAAGATTGCAATATAAGATGGATTTTTATGAAACATTTTTAAAGAGAGTTGTTGATTTATTAAAAGAAGGGCATAAAATAATTATTTGTGGGGATATCAATACAGCACACAAAGAGATAGATTTAGCAAGGCCAAAAGAAAATTCAACCATCTCCGGCTTTCTCCCCATTGAAAGAGATTGGATTGACCGGCTGCTTGAGGCTGGCTTTATAGACACCTTTCGTCATTTTAATTCAGAGCCTGGTCAATATAGCTGGTGGGATTATAAAACAAGAGCCAGAGAACGAAATGTTGGCTGGAGAATTGACTATTTTTTAATAAGTTTTAATTTAAAAGATAATTTAAAGTCGGCATTTATCCAATCTGATGTTTTTGGGTCAGACCATTGTCCAGTTGGAATTGACCTTGATTTTGAAACAGGCAAATAGAATAATGATTAAATTCCTTCATTTTGCTGATATTCACCTTGGTGTAGAAAACTATGGGCGTATTGATTCGCATACCGGATTACATACACGTTTAAATGATTTTATCAGAACTTTTACCCTGGCAATAGATATTGCTTTAGAGGAAAAGGTTGATTTCGCTCTTTTTTGTGGTGATGCTTATAAAAACCATAACCCCAGCCCCACCCATCAGAGAGAATTTGCCAGACAGATTTTTCGGTTAAGTGAAGCAGGAATCCCAACAGTACTAATTAATGGTAACCATGACAACCCTTTAACTTTTGGTAGAGCAAGTTCGCTTGACATCTTTCATACTTTAAGGATAGCCAATATTTATGTTGTTACCGAACCGGCACTTCTTCGCTTGCCTACTAAAAAAGGGAACATTCAGGTGGTAGGGATACCCTGGCCCACCAGGAGTTTTTATCTGAAGAAAGAAGAATATCGAGAAAGTGATTTGACTGCAATAAATAAAAAGATTCAGAAACGGCTTATCAAAAGCATAACTGAATTGGTTAACCAGCTTGATGTGAAACTACCCAGAATATTAGCAGGCCATCTGACAGTGGCTGAAGCTGTCTTTTCCGGTTCAGAAAGTTATGCCACCCTCGGAAATGATCCATCTCTACCCTTGCAATTCCTTAAGGATGTCCCTTTTGATTATATTGCATTGGGACATATTCACCGTTATCAAAATTTAAATGAAAATAACAATCCCCCTATAGTATATTGTGGCAGTATGGACCGAATTACCTTTGGAGAAGAAGAGGAAGAAAAAGGTATCTGTATTGGAATTATTGATAAATGTGGGAAGGCATATCACGAGTTCATTCCTCTACCAGTGCGTAATATGCTGACTATGGAAATAAATATTGAGAACGATGAAAACCCGACTGATGAATTTGTCTCAGCAATAAAAGAATATAATATTAAAGATGCCATAGTACGAGTGAGTTATGAGGCAAGTGAAGAACAAAACAGCAAAATTGATTTTAGAGAGATTGAGAATGCCTTAAAAGAAGCCTTCTTAGTTGCAGGGATAAGTAGAAATATACAGAAAAAATCGATTATTAGAAGAAGTATTCTCTCTGAGGAGATGGAGTTATTTTCTGCTTTAAAAGAGTATATAAAATTACAAAACTGGCATAAATGGGAGAATGATTTAAACTTTTCAGCCAAAAAATTAGAACAGGAAATTTTCCAATCGGGTAATTTTCAGGGAGAGGGTGAAAAATGATACCGGTTACTTTGCAATTGCAGAACTTTCTTAGTTATGGCAGAGATGTTGAACCGCTCGATTTTACTCAATTTAACATTGCGAGTCTGTCCGGTGGAAATGGTCAAGGAAAATCTGCTTTGCTGGATGCACTCACCTGGGCCTTATGGGGTGAAGGCAGGAAAGCACAGCAGGAAAAAAAAGCCGACAGAGGTTTGTTGAAGATAGGTGAAAACCAGATGTGGGTCGATCTGGTCATTGAGTTAGAGGGTGAGAGATATAGAATTATCAGAAAATTTTCTCTGATTAAAAAGAAGAGCCATAGCGAATTAGAGCTAATGGTCTTTGATGATAAAAAAAATGATTATATCCCTTTAACTGCCCCCTCTCTAAGACAGACTCAGCAGAAAATAAATACGATTTTAAGGATGGATTACAATACCTTCATCAATTCCGCTTTTATCTTACAGGGCAGGGTAGATGAATTTACTCGAAAAGGTGCCATGGAACGCAAGCAGATTCTATCTGAAGTATTAGGGCTCTCACATTATGAAAGTCTGTCGGTTCTGGCTCGTAAAAAAGCTAAAGATTTTGAAAGAGAGATAATAGCTTTAAATGCCAGTATAAGCCAATTTTTGAAAGATATTTCACAAAAAGATATTGTAACGAAAGAGATAAAGGAAATAGAAGAAGCCGAAGGAAAACAGTTAGAGTTGATTAAGGCAAAACAGATTATCCTGCAAAAATTATTAGAGGAAGAACAAAGAATATCTTATGACAGGAGGCAGGTAGAAGAGGTAGGTGCCAGGATTTCAGTAGAGCTGACAGAGCTACAGGAACTGGAAAAAAGAAAAGAAAGATTAGATGAAAATATCAATGAGTACCTATCTCTATTTGCCAGAGAGAAAGATATATCAAACGCTTATGAAAGATTTAAAGAATTATCTATACAGAGCCAGCAGATGTTATTACAAATGCAACAATATCGACAGCTGGAAAAGAATAAGAGAGGGATAGAGAGTATTATAGAAAATAGCAAAAACCGTCTTAATTTACAATTGGAACAAAAAAAGGAGAAGTATGTTGAACTAAAAGAAAAAATTAGTAAATTGGAGAATATAGGTAAGGCGATTAAAGATTTAGAATTCCAGTTGAAGTATTTTCAGGATTTACAAATTAAGAAAGAACAGGTTGAAGAAGAAGGCAATTTGACAAAGATAAATCTTGAGAACAAAAAGATGGAATTAAAGATGGCTGAAGAGACAATAAAAAATAACTATGAAAAGATAGCTCTGCTTGAAAAAGGAGTACAGGATTCTTGTCCTCTATGCCATTCACCTCTTGATGAAACAAAAAAAGGGAATATAGAGATTACAATAAAACAGGATATAGAAGAGCATAATCGGAAAATAGGTAGATTAGAAAAAGAGATTACCTCTTTAACCGAAAAAAAGGAGACCTTACAACAAAAATGGAAGAATATACGAACAGAATTAAGTAAGAAGGAAGATGTTCAAAATAGTCTACACACTTACAAATTACAGCTAAAAGATGGAGAAAGATATTCAGAAGAGATAAAAGAGCTGGAAGAGGAAATAAAAGTTTTACAATCAAAGGCTAAGGGGGGAGATTTTGCTCAGGAGGAAAGAAAAAGTTTAGCGGAAGTAGAAGAAAGAATAAAAAATTTAAATTATAGTGATAAAAAATATTTTGAAATAAATCAAGAATTAGAGAAATTAAAAACAATTCCTTTACAGAGGGAGAAACTGTTAGAAGCCAAAAAAGCAATTATTAATTTAACTAGAGAAAAGACTGAAATAGCAAAGCAGCTGGAAATCAAAGGGGAAAGTATCAACAGCTTGAGAAAAAATCATAAAAAATTAAAGTCTGGCATAAACAGAATAGATGAACTGCAAAAGAATATTTCGTTTGAGCAGAGAGAACTGAGCCAGTTGCAAAAAGAGCAAAACCAACTCTTTCAAAAAAAGGGAGCTAGCAGGGAAAGATTATTAAAAATAGAACAGATTCTTCTGGAAAAAAAAGAGAAAGAAGAAAAGAGAGATAGTCTATTATATCAGAAGAGTATCTATGAAAAATTGGGCACTGCCTTTGGTAAAAATGGTATTCCTTCTATGATTATTGAAAATGCTATTCCTGAATTGGAAGAAGAGGCAAATGCAATCTTAACCAGATTATCCGATATTCCAATTACTGTTAGTTTCGAATCGTTGAAGGAATTAAAAAGTGGCGAAGAAAGAGAAACTCTTGATATTAGAATACATGACGAAATGGGTATCAGGCCATACGAGCTCTACAGTGGAGGGGAGGCATTTCGAATTGATTTCGCTATCCGTATTGCCCTCTCTAAATTGCTCACTTTCAGAGCAGGGGCCCCTTTGAGAACGCTGGTCATTGATGAAGGTTTTGGAACACAGGATGAGGAAGGCTTGCAAAAACTGATTCAGGCAATAAATACCATACAGGTCGATTTTGATAAAATTATAGTTATTACACATCTTTCTGTATTAAAGGATGCTTTTCCGGCCAGAATTGAGGTATGGAAAGACCCTGTTTTAGGGTCACGATTTGAACTAATACATTTATAATTTCTTGTTTTTACCCTCTTTTTTCTTCTTCAGAAGGGCAGCCCGCTGAATCGAATATGAACCATGTTTTTCACGTATTTTGTCCAGTGAAGAGATTACTTTATCCCATTTTTCTTCAACATTATGGTTATAGAGAAGATCTAACTGTTTAGGCTGATTTCCCTGTTGTAGAGAAGAGAGTTTTATACCTAAAAGTCTTATTCCTGGCTGTTTGATAGTGGTTGCAGCCAATAACTTCTTTGCTGTTTCAAAAATAGTATTGTCAAGGTTGGTTGCCCTTTGCAGGGTAACAGATTTCTGTATAGTGGTAAATGGAGCAAATCGTATTTTTAAAGTAATTGTCCTGCCTGTATATCCCTTTCTGCGTGCAGTGTAACCCACATTTTGGCTCATTGCCAGTAGAATATTATTCAATCTTTCCCGGTCAGTTATGTTCTCAGGAAAAGTCATCTCTCTACCAATTGATTTTACCTCATCAGAGCATACTACCGGACTATAATCGATGCCCTGTGCCAGATGTTTTAATTTGGGCCCATTTTCTCCCAGAATACTTTCTAGAATAATATCAGGCATCATTACCAGCTGCTTCACTTTATAGATACCTGCCCGGTTGAGCTTTTCAGCAGATTTATAACCGATTCCCCATATTACAGATATCGGCAAATCGGACAGAATATTTGCAGCATCTTCTTCTTTGATAACATAAAGGCCATCTGGTTTACCTAAATTTGTAGCAATCTTAGCCAGAAATTTGTTATGAGCAATCCCTGCTGATACAGGGAGCTGCAATTCTTCCCTTACCCTATTTTTAATCTTTGCAGCTATTTCTTCTGCTGTACCAAACAGTTCTTCACAACCGGTAACATCAAGAAAAGCCTCATCTATACTTACCGGTTCAACAAGGGGAGTAAATGCATTGCATATTTGAAAAAAATATCGAGAAGAAATCTGATAATATCTTATGCGTGTGGGGGTAAATATTGCCTCCGGACATTTCTGCCGGGCTTCCCAGATAGGCATGCCGGCATGGATACCATATTTTCTAGCTTGATAAGAGGCAGAACAGACCACTCCCCGTCGGGATAACTCTCCATTCTTTTGAAATACTCCCCCTACAATGAGCGGTTTTCCAGCATAACGGGGATTGTCTCTCTGTTCAACTGAAGCGAAGAAGGCATCTAAGTCCAGATGAATTATTGCTCTCTTTCTGGTAGTATCCATACTGGTAGTATCCATAAATGCTGTTAGTCCTGCTTTAAATACTGTATCCTATTATAACTTATTTTCTTGCAGGTAGGAATGTAGTTTTATTATCTCCTGTACTACAATTTTTTCTTCACCATTCTTATTACCCATTTTGCCTTTAATAACAAGAAGACTATCTTTAACCAATAGAGAAAAGTAATACTTAAAGGTTTCTGGAAAGGCAATTGCCTCAAAAAACCCTCTTTCATCTTCCAATAATAGAAATGCCATTACCTGTTTATTTACCGTAAATTGCCTCCTGACCTGAACTAATAATCCGGCAACAAGAACAGGCTGTCCTGCTCCCAATTGTTCTACATGATGACTCTGAATAGTAAGATATCCAGCTTTCTTTCTACCTGTTAGTTCTTTTCTATACATAGTGAGGGGGTGGCCGTGTACATAGATACCTAAAATATCCTTTTCTATCTCAAGAAGCTCATGAGGGGAAAAATTATGAATCGGGATATTTTTTTCAGACAGCAAATCGGCAATACTGTTTTTTTCTCTTACTTCAATAAGGGTTGACATTCTTTTACCTCCTTTTTCGTCTCTTTTATAATGAGGGGCAATAGACTTAATAATACAGTTCTGGGATATCCGATAAAATCAAAACTACCCACTCTAATTAAATTTTCAATTACATTTCTCGTTACTCTCACAGCAACTATCCTAAAACAAAAATCGTAAAGTGAGATAAAGGGGCCATCCTTTTCTCTTATCTTTATAATACTGTTCAACTGTTTTATGCCCATTCCCTTTACTCTTGCCAATCCAACTCTAATAGTATTCCCCTCCGCAGAAAAACCTGCCTGGCTCTTATTTATATCTGGTGGTAGAATTGAAATCCCAAAACGGCGGGCTTCTTGAATATAACGGTCCGGGTCATAATAACCCATTCCATAGGTGAGCAGTGCCGCTAAATAATGTGCCGGATAATGTACCTTCAGATAACAACTGAGGTAAGAGAGGAGAGCATAAGATGTGCTGTGAGCTTTGTTGAAACCATAATAGGCAAATTTAGCAATCAGATTAAAAATATTTTGAGCCTCCTGTGCCCTAATTCCTTGTCGGGTTGCCTTCGCTAAAAAATTGTGACGCTGTTCCTCCATAACGGCAGGAGAACGTGAACTTATCGCTCTGCGGAACAGGTCAGCCTCACCCGGACTCAAGCCAGCAATAGCGGAAACAACCTGCATAACCTGTTCCTGATAGAGAATAACCCCATAGGTGTCTTTTAAGATGGGCTGTAAGCGCTCGTGTAGATACTCAAGCGGAGCTTTACCCGCCTTCCTCTTTAAATATAATTCACTCATTCCGCTGTCCAGTGGGCCGGGGCGATAGAGTGAAAGTGCAGCAATTAAATCTTCAATGGTAGAAGGTGATAACTGTTTAAGCAAGGAAGACATACCAGAACTTTCTATCTGAAAAACACCGAGGGTTCTTCCTTTTTTAAGATGGTAAAAGGTTAGAGAATCATTCAAAGGTATCTCTCTTAAATTGATAGAACCATCAGTCCTTTTTAAACTCTGTAAAGTTTTTTGTATTACTGTCAGGCTCCTGGAGCCCAGTATATCAATCTTTAACAAACCAAGTTCCTTTATACTATCCTTCTCATACTGGCTGATAATTTCTCCTTCCGGACTGAGTGTCAAAGGGACCATATTAGCCAGAGGCTGGTCAGCTATAATCATAGCAGAAGCATGAACAGCAAGGTGGCGTGGCCTGCCTTCCATAAATTGAGCAAAAGAGAAGAGGGAGCGCAGAGGCTCTTTGTGATAGGGGATTTTCCGTAATTCAGGTAGATGCCTCAAGGAAGCCCTGATTACTCCCGGTGAAGAAAAATAAGGCATCATTTTGGCAATCTTGTTTATCTCCTGATAGGAGAGACCTAAAGCCCTACCAGTATCCCTTACCGCCGAGCGCGCAGCATAAGTATTAATAGCACAAACATGTGTCACCTTATCCCGTCCGAATCGTTGAAAGATGTAGGAGATTACCTTATCTCTGCCTATCTGGCCAAAATCTATATCGATATCCGGTAAATCGATACGTTGGGGATTGAGAAAACGTTCAAAGAAGAGTTTAAATTTCAAAGGGTCTACCTCTGTGATATTGAGAAGATAAGATACCAGACTGCCGGCTGATGAGCCTTTTCCTGGACCTACCGGTATACCGTTTTGTTTGGCAAAATTCACAATATCCCTAACAATGAGAAAATACCCGGCAAAACCCATCTGATTAATAACATCCAATTCATATTTCATACGGTAAAAAGCCTGGCTGGAGGGGTCGGGGTAGTATTTCTTGAGGCCCTCCAGACATAATTCCTCTAAATATTGTGAAACAGAATAGGGATGAGGGGAGTTATAGGAGGGCAGCCGTACTCTTCCCAATTCCAGATTGAGCTGACAGTTTTGAGCGATTATCTCTGTATTTTTCAATGCATCGGGAAGGAAGGAAAATAATTCTTTCATCTCCTGTCCTGATTTCAAATAATATTGGTTATTGGGCAAGGGAGGGTGGTGTAAATATTCTCGCCCGCTCTGATTGGCAATAGTATTGGCTATATTTTGAAAAGATGCCTGCTTCTCTTCTGTATAGTGTACATTGTTAGTTGCTACCAGCGGTCTAGACAGTTTTTTCCCCAGTTGGATAAGATACTTGTTGATAATCTTCTCCTGCTCCAATCCGTGAAAAGAAACTTCCAGATAAAAATTTTCCGGACCAAAGATATTTTTAAGCTTGATAGCAGCCTCTTCTGCTTGCTGATATTCTTTTTGGGCAATTAGTAGAGGAATCTCTCCTCTCAGGCAGCCAGATAGTCCAATAAGCCCTTCATGGTATCGAGAGAGCTGCTCATACTCAATGGAGGGTATAGATTGTGGGTTTGACAGATGTGCCTGGCTGACCAGCTGGCATAGATTACGGTAACCATCACTATTTTTTACCAGAAGGATAAGATGTGTCAGCTGTTCTCGTAAAAACATACTCTTCACTCTTATTTCACAACCGAGTATGGGCTTAATACCTGCCTCTGTAGCTTTTTTATAGAATTCGATAGCACCAATCATATTATCGTGGTCGGTAAGGGCGATAGCTTTCATCTTTAACATCTGTGCCCGTTCTATAATCTGCTCGATACTGCTCAACCCATCCTGTAAACTATATTGAGAATGCAGGTGTAAATGTGTAAAGTTCATAAAAACCCTTTCTTTTATGTCTTATAGTAAACATATGTTTGCTATCTTGGTGAAAAAAAATAATCCATTCTTTAATTTATATATTTTTTTATGTTTCAGTTATATCCTGAACATTAACATCATCGGTATTTACTATTTTCAGCTCTTTCCTCAGCAATTCTTTCAACATCTGAGCATTTTTAACAGCTTTTCCCTTATAATGGTTATTCATAAAAATATATTGGTCACTGGTCTGGCTGACAATCTCTTTAATTTTAGGTATCCACTCTTCCAATTCCTGTTCATTGTAAAGATAATCGTAGCGCTGATAGGCATGTTCAGGATTCCACCATTTTTCTTTGTTACGCCCGTGGAAACGAATATAGGCCAATCCAGAGGTCGCTATTGATACAGGTGGCAGCAGTCCTTTGAGAGCCGGCTGGTCAACTATGCAAAAACCGATTTCATTCTTTTTCAGAAAATCGAATACTCTATCTTTTATCCAGAAACTATTGCGAAATTCTACTACCAATGGGGCATAATCCATCCTCTCTTTGACATAGAGCAGATAGTCGAGATTACCATTGTTGTAGTGGAAAGAATAGGGGAATTGTGCCAGAATACAGCCCAGTTTATTGTTTTTCAATATTGGTTGTAAAGAGGCTTTAAAATCTTGAAATAGAGTCTCATCCTTATCCCGAACATGTGTGACACCCTTATTTACCTTTACCGTAAATTTAAAATTGGCAGCTACTTTATTCTGCAGGTGATAAAAGACAGTCGCAGGCATTATCTTATAATAGGAAGAGTTAACCTCCACAGTACTGAACTGTCGGGCATAGTAAGAAAGCATATCTCCTTTTACAATATTTTCCGGATAAAAGGGTCCTATCCAATCCTGATAGCTGAAACCGGATGTTCCAATGTAAAGCATGTTCTTTTCTACTTTCTCCCGTTAAATTTTCGGATGATACCGGTAACCTTACCCAAAATTATTACCTCTCTGGTTACTATGGGCTGATAAGCCGGGTTGGAAGGTTGTAAAGTTATCTTGCCTTTACTCTGATGGAATCTTTTAACTGTTACCTCCTCCTGGTTTAGCAGGGCGATAACAATATCTCCATTGTCAGCACTGCTCTGAGGTTTTACCATAACATAATCTCCATCCAGAATGTGGTCACCAATCATACTATCACCTTCCACCCTCACTAGAAAGCTATCTTCTGTACCGGCAAGTTTCTCAGGTACAGGTATAGTTTCTGTATACTCCTGTAAGGCGAGCAGGGGGTTACCTGCAGCCGCTTTACCGACAAGAGGAATGTTGCGGGTCTGAGGCATTAACTTAATAGCCCTTGTTTTCTCTTTTTCCCTTTCAATATAGCCCTTCTTCTCTAAAATTTTCAGGTATTTAAAAGCAGTGGCTGAGGAATTAACACCGAGGGACTCACACAACTCCCGGACTGTTGGAGGGTAGCCGGTCTGCTGTATCTTGATACGGATAAATTCTAAAGCCCTCTGCTGTTTTTTGGTAAGCGTTTCTCTGGGTGGTACCATATTCTCCCCCATAAAGAATATAATTAATGTGGCAAACAATATCCAACATTATTATAAGGTGAACATATGTTCGTGTCAAGCTTAAAATAATAATATAATCTGGCAGAAAGTATTTAGTATCTATTGTATAATTAATCTTATTAACATTAACACCTATCAGATAACTTCGTCTAAAAAAGCTAGATAAAATTAAAATGAAAATATTATTATACGAATAAGCATCTTTTAAACATCTTTTTCTTTCACCTATAAGCAGCAGGCAGGAAAAATCATTTAGCAAAATAGTAAATTGGTAAATAGATGGTTAAAAGAGCAAACAATTGTTAAAATAGGGGAGATTAAAGAGAAAAAAATTATTATATATCCAGGGAGAATAAATTTACTATTTCCGGAGGATAGATATGGAAGAGAAAAAGGAAAAGAGGAAGGGAAAAGTAAGAGACATAAATGCTGTTTGGAAATTATTGGAAGAACACTATAAAGAGATGAAAAAGACCACCCTGTGCGAACTCTTCTCTCTTGATCCTCAGAGGGGAAAAAAGATGAGTATAGAGGATGTGGGAATTTATTTCGATTATTCTAAACATATAGTAACAGAAGAAACTCTAAACCTATTGCTCCTATTAGCAAAAAAATCAGATCTACAAAATAATATTGAGGCGATGTTTCAAGGGCAAAAAATCAATTTTACAGAGAATAGACCAGCTCTACATACCGCATTACGTACACCAAAAGAAGAATCGATTCTCGTAGAAGGTGAAAATATTATAAAGAAGGTGCAGAGAGAACTTTCTAAGATGGAAAATTTTGCCAGACTTATCCAGAGTGGAGAAAAGAGAGGTTATACGGGGAAACCGATAAAAAATATTGTTAATATTGGTATTGGAGGCTCCAGTCTGGGTCCTGAGATGGCATATCAGGCTTTACGTTTTTACAGTACCCCAGATATACACTTTTATTTTCTTTCCAATATCGACAGTACTGATTTTTACCAGAATGTATCATTACTCAACCCGGAGGAGACCTTATTTATAATCTCCTCCAAAACTTTCACCACCATCGAAACTATGACCAATGCCCTTACTGCGCGCAACTGGTTACTCGCTCACCTTAAAGATGAACAGGCTATAGAGAAACATTTTGTAGCTGTTTCCACAAATTCAGCTAAAGTAGAGAAATTTGGAATAACATCGGAAAATACTTTTCTCTTCTGGGATTGGGTTGGTGGCCGTTATTCATTATGCTCAACGATTGGATTGTCCCTTATGTTATCTATTGGTCCAGAAAATTTTTCAGCCCTCTTAAATGGTTTTCGCGAGATTGACCGACATTTTCGCTATACACCTTTGAAGAGAAACATACCGGTGCTGATGGCTCTGCTGGGTATCTGGTATAATAATTTCTTCGGTGCAGAAACTGTCGCAATACTCCCCTATGAAGAATATCTGAAACTTTTCCCTACCTATATCCAGCAATTAGCAATGGAGAGTAATGGTAAAAGTGTTAACAGGTACGGGGAAAAGACATCCTATAAGACCAGCCCTATATACTGGGGGGAAGTCGGTACAAAAGGACAGCATTCTTTCTATCAGTTAATACATCAGGGGACCAGATTAATCCCCTGTGATTTTATCGCCTTCTTCCAGCCACTCCATAAAATTGGCAATCACCACCAATTACTCATCTCCAATCTCTTTGCACAAGCCGAAGCACTCGCCTTTGGGAAAGACAAAGAAAAACTAGAGGAAGAGGGAATTAAAAAAGAATTAATCCCATATCTTGTTCATGAAGGGAATCGTCCTTCCAGCATGATATTAATGAACAAACTTACACCGGAAAATTTAGGAAAACTAATCGCCCTCTATGAACACATTGTCTTTACCCAGTCGATAATCTGGGATATCAATCCCTTTGACCAATGGGGTGTAGAGTTGGGAAAAATTCTGGCATCCAAAATTGCCAAAGAGATGGAAAATCCTTATCAGGTTAAATTATGCCATGATAGCTCCACAAACCACCTCATCAAAAAATATTGGGATGTAAACAATAAGAGGAAAAAGTAATAATAAGAAAAATTGAAACTATTGACAAATGACATCATTTCTATTATAATTGTTAATAGAAAGTAATGCCATTAGCATATAATACACTGACTGAAGAATAAAGATGACTGATAATATTTTAGAACTAATAACGAAACTGAAAAGTAATAAGACTTTTAATCATGAATATACCAGAATCACAGGTAACCTTACTATCGCAGAATATAGAGGCTTAATGGCACAGAAAATAGGAAGGGAAATGACCTGTTTTGAGGTTTCAGAGGTGATGGGGCTATCGCAGTCCCGCAGCAGCAGAGTCATTGAAAACCTGGTAAAGAAGGGCTACTTTGTGCGAAAGATTAGTGAGCGAGACCGTCGTTCGGTTGCGGTAACCCTATCCGAAAAAGGTATCGTAATAAAAGAAAAAATATTAAAAAATCAGCAGGAACTGGAAGATAGATTACAAAAGGAATTTTCAGATGAAATAGTAAATACGATAAAAGATTCTTTAAAAATATTACTCGATTATTTTAATACAAAAAGTTAAATAAAATTTGGAGGTGTCAATTATGGACATAATTCGTTGGGAACCAAGAGGTCAGCTGATGCGCAGCCTTTTTGATGAATATTTTGATTTAATGGGGAGACCCGAATGGCAGAGAAGAAGAAGATGGGAAGAGGGTGGAGTTTGGTCTCCAGCTATCGATGTCATCGACCAGAAGGATAAGTTGTTAGCCAGGATTGAGCTGCCCGGTGTAGAACAAAAAGATATTAAAGTATCTCTGACCGATAATAATCTTACCATAGAAGGTGAAATAGAACAGGACAAAGATATTAAAAAAGAAGATTACTATTGCTGTGAGAGAGTATATGGAAAGTTCTCTAGAAGCATTTCTCTACCTGCAGGAATAGATAAAGAGAATATTAAAGCGAAATACAAAAATGGAATTCTGGAAATCTCTTTACCCAAGAAACCTGAAGAGAAACCTAAAGAAATCACCATCGAAGCAAATTAATAAAAAACATTTACATTAACTAAAAAAGAATAAAAACTTCTTTAGCCAGAAATGTTAACTAACACAAACGGCACAACTGTTATTACTATGGTTGTGCCGTTTCTATTTTTTTCCACTCTTAATAACCTACATCTCTTTTTGCCAAATTGATAAATTCTCCCAATCATGATATAAATATTATAGTTTTTCGTTTTTCTTTCTTTTCAGAAAGCGAAAGCTTTGCTGCATGCCACTAGGGAGCGTAAAGAGCGCCTCACATACTTAAAGAAAGAAAATATTTTTATAGACTACTAATAAGATTCACTGACAAATTCATCGACATCAGCATCAGCATAGCTACCTGCATAGAAAGAAATAAAAATTTCAGATTTCAAAGTAAAACATAAGAAGAATTTATTTAAGTTAAATTATAGTGAAGATAGAATTTTAAAACTTTTAGAGTAAAGACGTATTCAATACAAAAGAGGATATAATGCAAAATAGCATTACACTAAAAATATTCGATGACAACTTGGCTGTATACGGAGAGCCATTACTCAGCATTCTTCTTAAAGATAGAACCACAAAGAAGAACATAATCTGGGCAACGAATGATTACATTAAATTAGGTGATAAATATAATGAAAGAAATGAGATAAGTCTTAACACAGTCAATGGTGAAAATGAAAAGTTTGTTAGACCAAGAATAACGAAATCCTATGAAAAACAAAATAATAGAACTCGAGAAAAGGCAGAAGTTTTTACACCTTCATGGGTATGTAATCAACAAAACAATTTAATTGATGAACAGTGGTTTGGTAAAAAAAATGTTTTTAATACAACCAAAGAAAAAAAATGGATTGTAAACAGAGAAAAAATTCAATTCCCAAATGTTAAAAATAAAAGCTGGAAAAATTATATTGATGCAAGAAGAATGGAAATAACATGCGGTGAAGCACCTTTTCTTGTGAGCAGATACGATACTGTAACCGGTGAATACATTAGCCTAAAATCTCGTATAGGACTCTTAGATAGAAAAATGCGCATTGTTAATGAAAATACCAATACAGAAAAAGAATGGTTTAAGTGGGCAGAAAGAGCATTTCAGAGTATTTATGGGTTTGAATTCCAAGGTGACAATCTGTTATTAGCACGGGAAAATCTTTTATCCACATTCATTGATAATATAAAATATAAACTTAAAAGAGAGCCAACGTTAAATGAATTAAAAAAAATAGCCACAATTATATCATGGAATATTTGGCAGATGGATGGACTAACTTTTACTATACCTTTTTCGGAAGGCAGCGAGGAATATCGACAGATTAGCCTCTTTGAAAGCCTTGATTCTTTAGAGGAAAGATTAAAACCAAAATACTGTAAAATAAAAGATTGGCGTTCAAAAATCATTGTCGAATACCGAAACTTGTTGAAGGGGAGAAGATATGGATAGACTATTTTCATCGGCATTTGATTATAAAATAATATATATCTTTGAAATTAAAAGTGAAAAACATAAGGGCTTATTAAAAATCGGTGATACAACTTTGAAGACAGATAAGCCTATGGATAACCTTCCCCCTAACTCAAAAGTATTAAACCAAGCAGCAATCAAGCGGATAAAAGAATATACTAATACAGCAGGAATATCCTTTAATTTACTACATACTGAATTGGCTGTCAGAACCATTAAAGATGAAAGGGGCTCATTATCAGTAAAGGCTTTTAGAGATTATCATGTTCATCAGGTATTGGAAAATTCAGGTATTACAAAAAAGAAATTTCAAGATTCTACAAGTAGAGAATGGTTTGATGTAGATCTTTCTATAGCATTAAAAGCAATAGAAGTTGTTAAAAAAGGACAATATAACCTATCTGCTACAGCTACCAGCAAGGAAACATCATATACTCCGATAATATTTAGGCCGGAACAAGAAGATGCAATTAATAAAACAATAAAGCAATTCAAAACAGGAAACAGGATGCTTTGGAATGCAAAAATGCGTTTTGGAAAGACATTAAGTGCATTAGAAGTCGTAAGGCAATCAGGATTTAAAAAGACAATTATCATTACTCATAGACCGGTCGTTGATAGTGGCTGGTATGAAGATTTTAACAAAATATTTTACAATTATAATAACTACATTTATGGTTCGAAGAATACAGGGTACACAATTGATGATTTACTAAAAATAGGTAAAAATTTTGTTTATTTTGCATCTATGCAAGATTTAAGAGGCTCTGATAATGTGGGAGGCAAATTCGATAAAAATGATGCAGTATTTGATACTATATGGGATTTTGTTATAGTAGACGAGGCTCACGAAGGAACAACCACAGTACTTGGAAATGATGTTATAAAAGCAACTGTAAAAGAAGAATTAAATAGGACAAAATTTTTAGCTCTTTCAGGAACTCCTTTCAATATACTCGGAGATTATGATGGTAATATCTATACCTGGGACTACATTATGGAGCAAAGCAGCAAATACGAATGGGATATCAACAACTTAGGTGATTCAAATCCGTATGATGAACTCCCTGCTTTAAAAATTTACACTTATGACTTAGGAGAATTAATAGACAATCCACAATATAGAGAACTTGAAGACAAAGCCTTTAACTTTAAGGAATTTTTTCGAGTTTGGACAGGGGATATGCAAATAGACCGCAAACCACTTCCAACAGATGTAAAAGTTGGAGATTTTTTTCATAAAGAAGATGTATGGAGTTTTCTTAATCTGATAACAAAAAAAGATGAAAATAGCCAATATCCTTACTCAACAGATGAGTACCGTACCTTATTTAAACATTCACTATGGATAGTGCCGGGGGTTAAAGAGGCGAAGGCACTAAGTAAAATGATGAGAGCACATCCTATTTTTGGAAATGGTGTATTCAATATTGTTAATGTTGCAGGTGATGGAAATGAAGAAGAAAAATATGAAGATGCTTTAAAAAAAGTACAAAATGCCATAAAGAATGCTGGTGAAGATGGGTATACCATAACTCTTTCTTGTGGGAAATTAACTACCGGAGTTACTATCCCTGAATGGACTGCAGTCTTTTACTTAGCAGGTTCATTTTCAACTTCTGCCTCTAACTATCTGCAAACAATATTTAGAGTACAATCCCCTTGCAACAAGGATGGTAAGGTAAAGACCACAGCCTATGTTTTTGATTTTGCTCCTGATAGAACTTTGAAAATGGTTGCCGAATCGGTAGCAATCTCAACAAAGGCAGGGAAAACGGATAGTTCTGATAGAAAAATTTTAGGTGAATTTTTAAACTATTGTCCAGTTATAGCTGTTGAAGGCACTACTATGAAAGAATATGATACCAATAGACTTTTACAACAGTTAAAACGTGCCTATGCTGAACGTGTAGTGAAAAATGGATTTGATGACAATAATTTATATAATGATGAATTGCTAAAACTCAATAACATAGATTTAGACAATTTTAAAAAGTTAAAAGGTATTATAGGGAGTTCTAAATCATCTCACAAATCAAACGAAATAGATATTAACAGACAGGGCTTCACTGATGAAGAATATGAAGAAATTGAAAGACTAAAAAAGAAGCCAAAAAGAGAGCGAACACCAGAGGAAGAAGCTAAAATTAAAGAGATAAATGAGAAAAGAAAACAAGCAAGAGATGCCCGTTCTATTCTTAGAGGTATTTCTATTAGAATGCCCCTACTAATATATGGTGCTGACATAGATATTGATGAAGATATCACAATGGAAAAATTAGTAGAAATTGTTGATGACTCCTCTTGGGAAGAATTTATGCCTACAGGTGTTACAAAAGAAATCTTCAGAGAATTTATTAAATATTATGACCATGAAGTCTTTGTAGTTGCCGGTCGAAGAATTCGTAATATTGTCAAAGGTGCCGATGAATTATCAGTAACGAAACGTATAAAGCAGATTACAGAGCTATTTTTAAATTTCAAAAATCCTGACAAAGAGACAGTTCTCACTCCCTGGCGTGTAGTGAATATGCATATGGGGAATTGTTTAGGAGGTTATAATTTTTACAACGATAACTATAGTGAACCTTTAGAAGAACCGAGATATATTAATCGAGGACAGGTTACAGAAGATACATTAGGTAATATAGATGCCAGATTATTAGAAATTAATTCAAAAACAGGGCTATATCCTTTATATTTATCCTACAGTATATTTAGAAAGAGATGTGAGGAATATTCTGAATCAGAATTGACAGAAGAGTTAGAAGAAAAATTATGGGGAGAAACAATACAAAATAATATATTTATAATCTGTAAAACACCAATGGCAAAATCTATAACGAAAAGAACATTAGTAGGCTTTAAAAACATTTCTCCTAATGCAACTTATTTTGAAGATTTAAACAATATGATGAGGAATAAATCAAAACAGTTTATAGATAGAGTAACGAGACCCAGTTATTGGAAAATGAAAGGAGTTGATAAAATGAAGTTTGATGCCATAGTAGGGAATCCTCCATATCAAGAAATAGATGGAGGAGCACAGGCTAGTGCAAGCCCAATATATCAATACTTTGTAACATCTTCTAAGGAGATAAAGCCGAAATATATTTCATTTATAATGCCTACTAGATGGTTTGTAGGTGGCAAAGGTTTAGACCAATTTCGTAATGAGATGCTGAACGACATCCATTTAAAGGTCTTGTATGACTGCTTAACACCAGAAGATATTTTCCCCAATACTAATATTCGCGGAGGGGTTTGCTACTATTTATGGGATAGTGAATACAATAATACAAAAAATTTAACAAGGATAATAACTATTGAGAACAATAAAGTTATATCCGATATACTCAGGCTTATTAAAATAGATGGGATAGATATTTTTGTAAGAGATAGTAAAGCAGTATCAATAATAAACAAAGTGTTTACTAGTAAATCCCAAAAGACTATGGATGAATTTATATCAGTAAGGAAACCTTTTGGCTTGGAAGGTAATTTTATAAATTCAAAAGATTTTCATAGAAAAAAACACTTGTTAAAAAACCCTATAATATGCTACGGAAAAGGTAAAACCTTAGGATATGTTGAAAGAGATATAATAAAAACACGAGCTGAATGGATAGATAAGTGGAAGGTATTTACACCTAGAGCTAATAATATTGGAACAGAGCTTAATGATGATAATTTGAATACATTTATTGGTGAACCAGGTACCATATGTACCGAGTCTTATATAGTTATTGGTGCAGATCTTGATTTAAAGGACTCTTCAGCTGAATGTCTTTCTAAGTATCTAACAAGTAAATTTGCTAGATATATGCATAGCTTAGGAAAAGCAAGTCAAGATGCAACAGCTAAAACTTATCGTTTTGTACCTTTACAAGATTTTACGGAAAAATCAGATATAGATTGGAACAAGTCTATTGAGGAAATAGATAATCAACTATACAAAAAATATAATTTATCAGAAGAAGAAAAAGAATATATTGAAAATAAAATAAAAAAGATGTTATAAATACAAATTATTTTTGGGAATAAAGTTTCATTAAATTCTAAGCCACTCTGTATTATTTTGATAAAGGTCGAGAGATTAAGAGGAGATTGTATTCATAAATATCTGGATAATTTTAGCTCCACCGATGAAGGTACCGAAAGAGCTGCCCAGATTGGTCAAAGCCACCACCAGCAGTATTTTGGTTACTCTGTTTCGAAAAAAATCACCAAATGTTGTAATATTACCCAGGTTTTCAAAATCTTCTACCCTTGGTTTTCTCAGCATCGCTTCTACTATTCCTGCAAACCAGCCGGCTGCAAGTAATGGATTGAGTGAGGTGATAGGGGCAGCTAAAAAGGCGGTTAGGATGGAAAGGGGGTGAGCTGCAGTAAGGAAAGCACCAAGAGCTGCCAGAGAGCCATTCCAGAGCAGCCATTGTAATATCTGATTTACACCACTGATAGCAGATATCCTGAAAGTTGAAATTACCATTATCAGAATAGCAATAGGAATAGCCCATAAGAGCCATTTTACCCAGTTTGAACTCTTAGGAATATAGTTTAAGGCATTTAAATCATGCTCTTTAAATAGCTCTACTTTGATTCCGGGAATATGTCCCGCTCCGACTACGGCAACAATCTTTTTACCCGGAGCATTCTTTATCTTCTCAGACAGATACTGGTCACGTTCATCGATTAAAGTACTCTTCAGGCGGGGAAAAGAAACAGCCAGATCGTTCAAAGCAGCTGTAAGTACATCTTCAGATTTTAGCCTTTCTATTTCTTCTTCTGAGATATCCTCTTTGGCAAATATGCTCATTAAGAGCATAAATAATAGTTTGAATTTACCAAAGAAACCCAGCTTTTTCCATATTCGGGTAAAAGTAATCTGAATATCACGGTCTGCCATGACAAGGTTAATGTTATTCTCTTTGGCAGTCTGAATAGCTTCAATCATTTCCTGACCCGGGTTGAGTCCGAGCTGCTGAGCCAGTCTTTTTTGAAAGGCTGAAAGAATAAGGTTTGCTAAGAGCAGTAAGGCTTTTTTCTGTTTGATGATGGTAACGATGTCCATATTCTTCCATTTTTCGGGGTCTGTAATGGATTGGTATCGTGATTGGCATAGCTCAACGCATACGGAATCGGGTTTCTCTTCTGTAATAAATTTTCTTACTGTTTCTGCACTGGTTTTAGAGATATGAGCTGTTCCAATTAAATAAACATCTTTTTCATTAAGAGAGATATAGTGAATATCTTTGTTGTCTTGCACCTGTCTGCTCCTTTTTTATCCTGTAAAATAACTATAAGATTATAACATAACTAAACTGATTGGGGGTAGAAAAAAATAAATTGTTTTGATAAAATGAACTGATAAAGTAAGGTGTAATCAGTTGTTGTAGTAAGGAATAGTTTAAATAAAGAATTTTTCATGTGCCATTTTTGAAAAGGAGGATGTATATGAAGAAATCAATGGGAGCAAAAACAATATTGGGTAAAGTACCATTATTAATTGTGGGCAGTTATGATCAGCAGGATAAACCAAATCTGATGGCATGTGCCTGGGGTGGGATATGTTGTTCTACTCCACCTTGTGTAAATATTTCTTTAAGAAAGGCTACTTACACTTATAAAAATATTATACTTCACAAAGCCTTCACGGTAAATATATTATTTAATGATATGGTAAAAGAGGCTGATTTTTATGGCATTGTGTCAGGAAGGAATTATGATAAATTTGAAAAAACAGGCATTACCCCGGTAAAGAGTGAGCTGGTCCATGCACCATATGGTAAGGAATTTCCGATGGTTTTAGAATGTAAATTGCTTCAGCATGTAGAGATTGGTTCACATACAGAGTTTATCGGTGAGATTTTAGATGTCAAAGTTGAAGAACATCTGTTAGATGAAGAGGGAAGAATTAATTTTGATAAAACGGACCCGATACTCTATACACCCGGGCCAAAAGCGTATTATGGGAAAGAAGGTTATTTAGGAAAAGGATTTGATACAGGAAAGAGCATTATTTCTTAAAATAATGCTCTTTCCAATTAATGATATAGTTTTTATCAGTAAATATGCAATGTTATGCACATACCTCAATAATCTATTAAAAAAGCCACTCCAGAGAGAAATTAAAGCCCTGAGAAGGTTTTAATATACCTAATTTAGAATCAATATCCCCTGATATAAAGAGATAAGAGAATGATGCAGATATATCCTTGTTTATCTGATATTTTATGCCAACAACATTACCCATACTCATATCTTTCAGACTTAAGATTCCAACATAAAATGGAGACAAATCCGAATCCACAAAATTCTTATTAACATTTAGATAAAAATAAGGTGACTCTTCACCGGCCATCTCGAAGGGGAGTCCATAAATAATACCACCATTTAAATAGAGGTCTTTGTCAGTGGTATAATCGGCACTTAATATAGCTCTTAGATAGGGCTTTTCCAGTAATTTTTCACCCTGAAATTCCCATACCTCAGGAATGATATAAGCTAAGTCTCCTCGTAAAGTAGCACCCTCAATACCAGGAAAATCGCCTTGAAATTCTAATCCCAACACCTGTTTTGCAGGGTATCCCAATTTCATTTTCATGATGTTTCCTGAAGGATTTAAAGAAACACTCAGATCAGCAGGAAAAGGATCCATATAATAACCCCGATAGTAACTGATGCCTGCATCAAAGGTTGGGAAAGTATGGTTTAATTGAATCCCCCAGATAGGGCCTTTGGTTTCAAGGTAAGATAGTTCAACTGAATCGATGTTGATACCCTGTTTTTGATAGAGTGGTCCAAATTGTGCCAGATAAGAGTCTGCCAGGTATTCATCGGGGTAGGGGGAAGACTCCAGTTTCGGCAGTAAAACAGCCTGTAGAAAAGTATCGCTATTAATGTAATAGGTAGCACTTATTCCTAAGGCACTGATTTTACCCTGATTACCTGTTAGAGATAGTTCTGGTGGAGAGGGGTTGAAATTATCCAGAGGGCTGAAGAAATCAGCTGCTCCCCATCTGGTAATAATTTTACCTATTTTCAGGTCTAAATTTTCAATAACATCATAGACGCTAAAATACAACTCATTGGGTCCAATTATAAATGGTTTGGAGTATTCCTTATTACTTGAACGAATTATAAGGTCACCCTGGAAAAAAAGGTCCTGAGTAATTTCTTGAAAATAATCAATTTTTAATGTAATAGAATGGTCAAATCTCTGTTCACCAAGAGTATAAGAGCCCTGATAAGATAAATTTTTTGAAAATTCTAAAGCAGAAACTGGAATGGAAATAAAAGATAATAGCAATATAGCCCCAATAATGATAAACAGATAATCAATTTTCTTTGTTCTGCGCATATATAATCTCCTTGCTAATTTATTTTTAGTAATTATAATTTTGGTTTTTGCATGGTGCGAATGGAGAAGAAATCGCTAGCTAATTTCATGTCATATTCGATTTCTTTTATGTTTAAGATAGTCTTATGATTATCAAGAGTATTTGTTATCTCTATTTCCATAGGGGTAATTTTATTATTATCATCGATTTCAATCTTTTTTATTTCCAGCATTTTATTGAGGTTACCCTCCAGATTGTAAAATTCTACTTTCTGCATATTATAAATATCTTTGTCAATGTATAGTAGAAATTTGCTATAGTTAAAATCTTCTCCGATTGGGATTACCTCAATAAGGTATTGAGTATCAGTTTCCTGAAAAACACTTTTTTGATAGTCTTCACTCTGGTAATCCATACCTAAATCTTCATAGGAAAAATCGGTTCCCATAAAGTTTTCTTTTTTAGAAGCTCCGGCAATTCTTCTAGGTTTTTGATAGGCAGGCATATAAAGATATATCTTATCACCATTATCGGAGCTCAGAAGAGTGACACCTTCAACATTTTTGGGAGACAAAAAGCGCATCAGAATACTTATCTTATCATCTTCCTCTTTCTGGTACATAATTATTTCTCGTTCTTCTGATTTTCCATTCTTATCTATAATAATCATCTCAGCATGTGTTTTGCTGTTAAGATACTCAACCTGTCTATCTTTAACTAAATCGATAATTTCATCTGCAGTAAGATTCTCAGCAAAAACAATAGTGCTAAAAACATAAATAAATAAAAATAAGAGTGAGAAAAAATAAAGTTTCTTGTTACAATTCATTTAATAACCTCCCTATTTTTTATAATGATTTGCTAAATTTAATAAAATTTAATTTATCCTGTTAATAAATAATAGTGCTGTAAAAGTTATTTTGAAATTTTATGTGAATTATGATTTAAAAGTAATGGCAGCAGTAACAAAGTGTAAACTACGCTTATTAACATTACACTGCCTATTAATCCAGCAAACTCTGCAAGCATATCGATCTCAGACACTGTCAGTACAAAAGCTCCGGCAGCTACTGAAAGAGAGTTAAAAACAATTGCTCTGCCCGTTCCTGTTAAGGTAGTTGTAGTTGCTTTCATCGGTTCATTCTTATGTATTGCCAGTTCCTGCCTGTATCTGTTGATAAAGTGTATAGTGTAATCTATTCCCGCCCCTATGGCGATGCTGGCTACCATCATGGTTCCTATATTTAGTGAAATATTAGCTATTCCCATTATACCAAAAGCAGTAAGTACGGTACATGCTATTGGAATCATACCGATTAATCCGGTTAAAAAAGAACCAAATTGAAGGACTAAAAGAATGAAAACGATTGTAAAAGCTACTGCCATGCTCTTTATCTGGCCTTGAAAAACACTCTGGTTAACAGCATTGATTATAACTGGTGTTCCAGAAAGTCTATAAGAAAAATGAATATCTCCTTGATTATCTGGAATGTAGACACTTTGATCAGTCAGGTACCATAAATAATCAGCATTTTTTTGAATTAACCCATGACCCAATAGATGTTCAATTTTATTTTTAGCATATCTTATTTTCTCTCGTTCACCTTCAATAATCAGAGAACTATCAATAATTTCTTTTAGATACTGAGCATCCTCAGTGTCCAGACTTAACTCTTTTTCTATATAATCTAAAAATTGTTCATATTGGGATTGAGAAAAATTATTTAAATATTCTTCTAAAACTGGCTTTATTGCGGTGGTAGATAAACCCAAATCTTCTATTTCTAAAGCGGATATCTGAATAATTTCAGACATAAACCTATCTGTAGATTGGTAAAAATCTTCTAATGGCATTTGGGCAATGAGAAGTAACTCTGAAGATATTTCCTCTCTTTGTCTATCATCAATTTCCATGCCATTAGTTTGCCAGGAAAATATTATATCCTGTACGATATAAAGTAAGTAATTTTCTTGTTCCTCTGGAGTTAAAGAAGAGATGTCTATCTCTTTAACCTTTTTGGGAATTGATTGAATGAAGTTTTCCAATTTCTGTATAGAGTTGCTAATATCTAAAGAGGTCATTTCATGTGAACGGACCTGCATAATAGTTGATCTATCTTCATCGGCTAACATAGAGTTGATATAGGCATTATCACCCGCAAAAAACCACAGATTGTCAATCTTATCAAGATTGGCTGGTATTATTCTTTTGTGTTCCATAGCATCATTGAGTTGTACTAGAAATGTTGTAATTGAAGAGGCTTGAGAGAGAGAGGGTAAATTATTGCTGAAATTTTGAATTTTGTCCATACATCTAAGAACATAAGGGTGTTTAACATTGTCCGCGGATATATAGGTGTATAGGAAGTCTACTCCACCAAAATTCTTCTTAAAATAATTCATTGATATAGTAATTGGATTATTAGCTCCTAATCTGGTTTCCATTGAAGAGTCAGGCTTTACCCTCAATGAAAAAATACTGGAGATAACAAGAATAACAATTATAATTCCCCAAACTAAGTGTTTCCTTGGCAGGAGCGACCTTGCAATTACCCTCAGTGCCCTGGTTACTAAATCGTTAGCCTGAAAAGAAAAGTTCTGTGGTGATTTTTTAGGAATAAAGATACTAAATATAGCACCTAACAAAAATATAGTAAGGAGGAAAGCCGCTAGAATTCCAACAGTTGCAAAGACTCCAAATTCAGTCATTGGCCTGATTACAACGGAGGTCAGTGATACAAAGCCGGCAACAGTAGTAAGTGCACTCATTAGTATTGGCGTGAATACAGCCGAAATTGTCTTTGTGATAGCTTCATAAGGTTCCAGTAGCTGTCTTTCTTCGTAATAGCGGCTAATGAAATGAATACCGTAAGCGGTTGCCAGGGCTATCATTAAAACAGGGATAGTAGATATGACAATGGTAACAGATTTACCAGTAGAAGCTACTGCGCTTAGAATCCAAAAAGAAGAGAGTAATGCAATGAATATTGGCAAAAAAGTTCCCTGAATGCTTCTGAAACAATAAAAGAGAAGGGCTAAAACCACCAGAGTTGCTGTAAAGGCCAAAGACATATTGTCGAGAGCCATTTCAGTTATCTGTACTTCCATAATCGGCATTCCAAAAAATTCTATATGTTCAACATTTTCTCTATATTTGTCAATAATTTTTTCAATCTCTTTTTGCAAAAGAGCGCCATCTAAATCTGCCAGAGGTTCCACCATCAACAGGCCTATTTTGCCATCTGCCGATAGATAGTTACCTATTAGCATGTCATCAGACAAAGCGTTAACCTTTAGTTCCTGTGCCTCTTGTTCAGACTCTGGAAAAACATCTACAAAATCTCTTACTTCAATTCCATAATCAGTAGTTATAATTTTAGGCATATTCAGGAAAGAGTTAACAGATAGAATATATTCAGATTTTTCCAGCTGGTCTGATAATAATTTAAAATTTTGTAGATTTTTCAATTGGAAAAGATCTTTATATTCAATTGAAACCATAACAATATTAGAATCATTTAATTCAAATTTTTCGGAAAGTTCCTGGTAGAAATGTATTTCCGGATCGTTTTCAGAAAGGTATTTTGTTATATCATCATCTACTCTCAAGTTTTTAATCTGAGTTATTCCTATAATAGTTAGTAAGATTACTAATGCAATAATGATTTTTGCATGTTTGGTGATAAATTTAGCTAATCTGTTCATTACCTGTTGCTTCTCCTGTTTTTATTCTTAGAATTAATTAAACATTTATAAAAATTTGTTAATTATTTTCAGTATGTTGTCCATGAAATTATTAAGAAAATCGTTATCAATGGGTTGCTAGAAACCTTTTGTTTATTTATCTATAAAAATTGTCTTAACAGATATTTTCAGGATTTGAAATACCAAAGAGAATAACCTTTGTTAACATTTCGATAACCTCTTCCGTAGAATAAGAGAGCTTTGATACAACATCCGGGATAACAATATTTTTGATATTGTTAAGAATCATTAGTACTATAAGGTCAAGGTCAATATTAGGGTTAACCGTTCCCTTTTTTATTCCATCCTGCAGAAGTTTTCTTAACTCTCCATTGATCAACTTTTCCTCTAATTTGCTAATTATCTGCCATGCCTTTTTATTATTCTTCTGTATATCTTCAAATGCTGACATATTGCATTGAGAGGCTTGATTCTGTACTAATGCCATAACCTGTTTTAAAACGTTAACACCTTTGCTCCCACTCCCTTTACTATTAATAATTCTGTTAATTTTAACATGGAAATCCTGGAAAAAATCATAGATAACAGACTCGAGTAAAAGTTGTTTGCTACCGAAGAATTGATAGAGGGTTTTTTTGCTCATATGTAGTTCTGCGGCTAATTCATCCATTGTTGCTTTCGAGTATCCATGGGTAAAAAAGTATTTTCTGGCAGAATCAAGTATTCTTCTTTTTATAGAATCATTCCTTTGTTTTCTAGTGTTTCTTTCTATAAGAACATCATTATTGGTTTTTATAGACATGCTCTTCCTTCTTTTTCCAATCTTTGTTTGAAAAAATACCTTTCTGGAAAATAGCAGAAAGGTATTTAGGTGAGTGTTCTGAGTATTTTAAATTATTTACAAAAATTGTGTTTTTGGATTAAAAAGATAAAAAATAATTTGTTGCATTCTCATACCATTAATTTAACTAAATACTTTTCATTTTATTAGTTGTTTGTTTTTATTCAGAGTAATATAGAAACTAAAATAGTATTAACAGTTTCCTACACAGATATGGTACTATTCAACTAAAAATATGTCAATAAATAGTAATATTAAAATACAGTTTACTTTATAACATTTCTCCTTTGAGAAAAAATAAAAAATTAACAACCATTATTGTTTGCAATGAAAATCAGTAATTAATATACTATGATCATCATTTTTAACTAAAAATATTTGAAATATATTGATGCAATTCGAGTATTTCTAATTTTGAAAGATATCTTTTAACATTTTTGATATATAGGTATTTATTCTTATTAAAAAATAAGCTATAATTACGGATATTACAAATTAGAAGAAATAAATATCTTAAATATAGATATAAAGGAGCAATTTAGTATGAAAAGAATTGGTGTCGTCTTATCTGGCTGTGGAGCTCAGGATGGAAGCGAAATACATGAGGCTACACTAACTTTATATTTTCTTGATAAAGCAGGCGTTAAAATCGAATATTTCGCTCCAGCAAAACCTCTGTGGCATACTGTTGACCACTCTACCGGGAAAGTGAAAGAGGGTGAACAGAGAATGATTTTAGAGGAGGCTGCACGTATATCGAGAGGAAATATAAATAAATTGTCATCTATAGAGATTGATTCGTTAGATGGATTAATATTTCCCGGAGGATTTGGTGCAGCTAAAAACCTGTGCAATTATGCTTTTAAAGGTAAAGATTGTGGGGTAGATAAAGAGGTTGAAAGCACTATTTTAGCTATGCATGAAGCTGCTAAACCCCAGGGATTTATTTGTATAGCCCCCGTAATAGCTGCAAGAGTTCTTGGTGATTATCACCCCATGCTAACGATTGGGAATGACCCGGATACAGCAAAAATTATTGAAGAATGGGGAGCTAAACACATAGAAACAAATGTAGAAGAAATAGTCTATGACCCTCAACATAAGATTGTATCTACTGCAGCTTATATGCTGGGTCCAACTATTTCAAAAATTGCAGTTGGCATTGAAAAATTGGTAACACAGATAATGGAAGCCTAATACTCGTCCAGTTTGATTACTATTTCAATTATTAAGAAGAGTTTCATTTATTTTTTAAATTAACAAAAAAACAAAAGGAAGGTTGTAAGGAGTAATTAAGTGATCGTGAAAAGGAATGAAAAAAAACGTTATTATTCTTTCGGAGATGATACTCATTCTATTAAAGATTCAATCGAGGAAAAGAGAAAAGAAATAAGAGAAATAGAAGCACGTATAAAAAAATTGCCAAAAAATGATACTATTGATAATGAAGAGGAAACGGAGAGAGACAGATTAAAAAAACAAATCAAACTTTTGGAAAAAGAGATTAGAGATTTACAGCGTAACCTTTAGCTGATTATTAAAATATTATTAGCTTGATTTATAAATAATAGATTGATATATGCTACATATTAAAAAATTAATAGGAGCAGGATATTGGAAAATATTGATTTTAAAGAAAATAAATATTTG
>JAXGTM010000007.1:0-27200 GCA_040774925.1 Atribacterota bacterium
AGAAGATGTCTTACTCAAATTATCTTCCCTGGTAATGGATAATCCCGAAATACAGGAGATTGACTTAAATCCTATTTTAGTATATGAAGAGGGCCTGCAGATAGTAGATGCCCGGATAATATTGTAAATGATTGTAAATGGAGGTGTTTTATATTGTTGGAACAGAAAGAACATAAATTTGATATTTTAGGCAAAGATTTTGATATCAAGAATATCGGCAAAGTAACCGGTGAAGAGAAATATTCCTGTGATATTAATATTCCCGGACAGCTTTATGCGGTAGTCTTGCGAAGCCCATATGCTCATGCAGAAATTAAAGGGGTAGATTATTCAGAAGCTGAAAAAATGGGTGCAATTTGTATTGGCCCGCAAGATGTACCAGATGTTGTGTATAATGAAAGAATTGTTAGTATTCCTGCTAAGACTTTCAGAGACAGAACAGTCTTACCTAAGGATAAAGTTCGTCATGTTGGTGAGGCTATAGCTGCCTGTGCTGCAGAAACTGAAGAAAAAGCCTTTGAGGCACTAAAAAAGATTAAAGTGCTATGGGGAGACAAATGGGAACCCATTGTGACCCTTGATGATGCCATGTCTCCTGATGCACCTGCACTATATGACCATGTTTATCTTGGTGACGACAGGGTAGATATTGTTAACA
Organism: Atribacterota bacterium; assembly: GCA_040774925.1. Lineage (GTDB taxonomy): Bacteria > Atribacterota > Phoenicimicrobiia > Phoenicimicrobiales > Stramentimicrobiaceae > Stramentimicrobium. The sequence continues at coordinate 659 of JAXGTM010000007.1, forward strand.
ATCTTGCCTGTGACCGTAATATTGATGTTGGAGATATTGAAGAAGGATTTAAAGAAGCAGATATTATCGCAGATGAAACCTTTGATGTACAGAGAGTATATCATATGCAGATGGAGACAAAATCAGCAGTGTGTCAGCCAGAAGCAGATGGAGGAATAACCCTCTGGACTACAACCCAGGGTATACATAATGTCCGTATACTGCTCGGGCAAATTTTTTCTATTCCTTTAAGCCGTATCAATGTTAAACGAACTACTTTAGGCGGTTCATTTGGTTCCAGTATTCAGATGAATTCAGTCACTCCGATCTGTGTTGCCCTGGCTTTAAAGGCTAGAAAGCCGGTAAAATTAGTCACTCCGCGAGAAGAGGATATGTATGATCATTCCAGCTACCCACTGAGAACTCGTTTAAAAGTTGGAGTAAAAAAAGATGGCACCATGACAGCAGCACATTGTCAGGTATGGTTGGAAATTGGTGGCCATAATATACAGGCTTACCCATATTTAGGATGTGTAGCTGGATGGTTTGCTTCTCTTTATAGATGGAAAAACCTCAGATATGAGGGGAAAGCTTACTATAGTAATAAAGGTCCCGCCTGTGCCAGAAGAGGCTACGGCAGTCCGCAGGTCAACTTCCCGGTAGAAAATATGATAGATATACTGGCAGAAAAACTGGGAATGGATCCAATAGAATTTCGTCGAAAAAATTATATTGGAAAAGGAGAGGAATTCTGGGGACAGGGTCCTACAGTCAGATCTCTCATAAGAAGTTGTGGAGTTGAGGAGATGCTCGATAGAGGCTCTGACCTGATTCAATGGGAACGAAGAGATGAATTGAAGAAGCAAAATGGTAATATTAAGAGAGGAATCGGTGTTGCAAGAGGATTCCATACCTCAGGTACCGGTGGTCCTAAAGCAGGGGAAGTAATAGACTATTCAGGGGCAACGATAAAAATCAATGAAGACGGCTCAGTTGATGTTATTACCGCTCTTATGGATCATGGTGGAGGTACCTGGGAGGCAGGAGCTAAAATAGCTGCAGAGGTTTTAAAGGTGCCCTTTGAAAAGGTAAGCATTGATAATGGTGTAGATACCAGAACCACTGTGTTTGATGTTAATACACATGCTACTAGAGGCATATATTGTGGTTGTGGTGCAATCAAATATGTAGCTGAAAAAGTCAAAGAAATGTTATTAAATTATGCAGCTATTCTCTTTGAAGATAGACCGGAAAACCTCGTCTTAGAGCTAAATGAAGAGCTGGGACAAGGAATAATCTATCCTATTGATTTACCAGAAAAATTTAAGACTATTGGAGAGATAGCTGACCATGCCCGTATTAATAGTGTAGGTACTTTTTCCTATACTTCCACCCTCAGGCAGAAAAATTGTCCGCCATGCTTTATTACTTACTTTACTGAAGTAGAGGTTAATACTGATACAGGCGAAATATCAATACCTAGGGTGGTAATGATGGGAGATTCAGGTACCATTATCAATCCAGAATTATGGAAAGGTCAGATTTTAGGGGCATACGCTTTAGGTATCGGTTTAGGAAAATTAGAATCTATACCTTATGATAAGGTTACAGGTAAATTAAAGTGTAATGGCTTGATTACCGATTTCAAAGTACCTATCACTACCGATATGCCACATGTTGATAATATTATTGTAGAACATGCGCATACTTATGAACCGACCGGTCCTTTTGGTGCCAAAGGGATTGGAGAGGCTGCATTAAGTGCAGTAGCATCATCTTTTGGTAATGCCGTATATGATGCAGTAGGAATTCGTTTCCACAAGCTTCCCATCACCCCCGAAGTGATGCTGAAAGCATTAAAGGAAAAGAATACGATTGGAGGGAAGAATTAAGATGCATACAAATACCAGAATATTGGCAAGTACTTTTAATTATTTAGCCCCAGTAAGTCTAAGTGAAGCATTAGAATTGCTTGAACAGTATCAGGAACAGAATATAAAAATATTAGCTGGAGGAACTGACTTGCTGGTGAAGATGAAAACTACAGACCTTCATGTTGATTACCTTATGTATATTAAAAATATAGCTGAATTGAATTTTATAAAAACAGAACATGGGTTATCTATCGGAGCAACTATTCCTCTATCTCATATTGTGAAAAACAATAAAGTTAAAACGAAATATACTGCTCTATATGAGGCGATCAAGGCTATTGCTGCTCCTTCAATAAGAAACATGGGTACTGTAGCCGGTAATATTGGAAATGCTTCTCCTGCAGCAGATACAGTTCCAGCTTTAATAGTCTTTGATGCTGCTGCCACCCTTGAAAGCAGACAGTCAAAGAGAACCGTATTATTAAAAGATCTGTTTTTAGGTCCTGGCAAAACAGTGTTAAAACCAAACGAGATGATTACACAGATAGAAGTACCTGAAACAGAACCAAATACAGGAAGTACCTTTATCAAAAAGAGCAGGATTAAAGCAGATCTGGCAAAGATCAACCTGGCTGTTTCGATGAGAAGAAATGGTCAAATTTGTGAAAATTGTAAAATTGCTTTTGGCTCGGTGGCAGCTACAGTAGTTAGAGCAGAAAAAACCGAGAAACTGCTGGAAGGAAAAGTTGTAACTGAAGAACTGATAAGAGAGGCTTCAAATATGGTAGCTGGTGAGATTAAACCTATTGACGATATTCGTTCAACAGCAGAATACCGAGTTGCTATGTCTCGTGAAATGCTCTATGATGCATTATCTCTTGCATGGGAAAGAACATATCCAGAAAAATCGTCCAATCTTAAAGATGGAGGTGAATAGAACCTTGAAAAAAACTCTAATAAAATTTACTGTTAATGGAAGAGAGAGAGAAGCCTGGGTACAACCGAATGATCTGTTGATTAATCTTTTAAGAGATGAGTTATACCATACCGGTACCAAATATGGTTGTGGTATAGGGGAATGTGGTGCCTGTACAGTTTTCTTAAATGATGAACCCGTTTTATCTTGTTTAGTACTGGCGATTACTGTTGATGGAAAAGAAATTACCACTATTGAAGGTTTAGCTAAAGGAAGTGAACTCCATCCAATGCAGATATCCTTTTTGAAGAATGCAGCAGTTCAGTGTGGATTCTGTACACCAGGCATGATTATGACAGCAATTTCCTTGCTAAAAGAGAATCCAGATCCTACTGAAGATGAAATTAGAGATTACATGAGGGGAAATATATGCAGGTGTACCGGCTATACTCAAATAATCAAAGCAATCAAGGAATGTGCGCATAATATGGCTAATTAATAGATTGATTAGAAGGAGAAAAACCCTTTTAAAATAAAATTGTATTTTAAAAATAATCCTGCAATTTATCTATATTTTTTACTGAACATTTAATTAGCTTAAAATTGTCAAACCCACAGTAGTGGGAGATAAATGTTAGTAGTTTTAAATTTATAAAGAGGGAGAGAGTTATGTCTAAATACAAGGTAGTTGGTAAACCTGTTCCGAGGTATGATGCCAGAGCCAAAGTAACCGGTAGTCTGAAATATGCTGATGATTTTACTCTGCCAGGAATGCTGTATGGTAAAGTGTTGAGAAGCATATATCCGGCAGCAAAAATCATCTCCATAGATACTACTGAAGCAAAAAAACTAAAGGGCGTAAAAGCAGTTTTAACTGCTAAAGATGTCCCAAATAATGAGACTGTAACGAGGTTCGGTCAGAGTACTGAAGTAGGAAAAGGTTTCGAGGGATTGTATCGTGTTCTTGCAGATAAAAAAGTTAGATTTATGGGAGAGGCTGTTGCACTGGTTGCAGCGGAAACAGAGGCTTTAGCAGAACAAGCTTTAGATCTGATTAAAGTGGACTATGAACCTTTACCGGGAGTATTTGATCCGGAAGAAGCTATGAAACCCGGTGCTTATCTGGTGGGAGAGAGCGATACTAATATTATTGGAGAGTTTGGATGTTCACAGGGTGATGTTCAAGCTGGTTTTGCGGAAGCCGATATAATTATCGAAGATACCTATAAAGTAACCTTTCAAGACCATGCTTATATGGAACCAGAATCTGGAATCTCCTGGATAGATGATTATGGTGTTTTGAATATAAGAGTTAGTTCCCAGGTAATCGAGCATTTTAGAGATGTTGCTGATGTCTTAGGTATTCCACATAATAAAGTTCGTTATATCGGAACTATTATGGGTGGAGGATTTGGTGGAAAAGAAGATATTACAGTAGAATCCTACCTTGCACTTTTGACCTGGTATACTAAAAAACCGGTTAGATTAGTTTATAATCGCGATGAAACATTTATGTGTCATAGCAAAAGACATCCTTTTGTTATGAAATATAAAGTTGGAGCCAAAAAAGATGGTAAATTGGTTGCATTGGATGCTGAATTGATTGGCGATTCAGGCGGATATCCTTACCTTAGTGCCTGGGTAACATTATATGCTACTGTTAACGCGGCTGGGCCATATGTTATTCCAAATGTAAAAGTGAAAGCCGATGTTGTATTAACAAACAATACCTTTACTAGCGCTAACCGTGGATTTGGTGCACCTCAGCCCAATGTGGCTTATGAAAGTATTATGGATGAGCTGGCACACAAACTCAATATTGACCCACTTGAGATCAGAAAAATGAACTGTATTACTACCGGTGGAGCCCTATCTACAACGGGTCAGGTTTTTAACACACATGTTGCCCTTCAAGAAGCAGCAGAAAAAGCCTGGGAGGCGTTAGGGGTACCCTCTGAAAGTAAGGATGAAAATATCCGAATAGGTAGAGGTCTTGCGATAGGACTGATGAGTTACGGCAGAATGACTTTTTTACATGATACTTCACGTTGCTATGTAAAGCTGGAATCTGATGGGAGTGTCCTTATAAGATCAGGCATTCCGGATTTAGGTGCCGGTCAAATATCCTTGCTTTGCCAGATTGTTTCAGAGGAACTCGGAGTACCGATGTCTAAGATAAGGATTTACCATAGTGATACAGCATTAACTCCTCTTGCTGGAACAACTACAGCTACCAGACAATGCTACATGTCCGGTAATGCAACCCTGAAAGCAGCTCGAGAGGTTAGAAATAGGATTTTGAAAAAAGCCTCCGAGATGCTAATTGTGAATCAAAACAATCTTGATATTGTTGATGAGAATGTGGTAGTTACTTATGACACTTCCCAGTTCATTAGCTTAAATAAGGTGGTAAAGGCATGTGATTCTGCTGGAATTGAATTGTTCTGTGAAGCTCAATTTAACGCACCCTTTACACCTGTTCCAGACCTCTCCAATATTAGAGGAACAACACATCCCGACTTCACTTTTGGTGCCCAGGCGGCAGAAGTATCGGTTGATATAGAAACTGGACAGGTAAAGGTTAACAGAATTGTTACATGCTATGATGTTGGACAAGCCATTAATAAGGCTGCAGTGGAAGGGCAGATGGAGGGGGGTTCCGTCTATGGAATGGGTTACGCCCTGTATGAAAATTATGAATTAGAAAAAGGAGTTCCAAAGACTCTGTCTTTTGCAGAATACCGTATTCCTTCTTCTCTCGATGTACCGGAAATTGAAACAATCCTGATTGAATCAGGCGGAGGATTAGGTCCTTACGGTGCCAAGGGAATAGGTGAACCTGCCTGTAGTATAATAGCTCCAGCAATTTTAAATGCTGTTTATGATGCAGTGGGAGTGAGAATTAAAAGCTTGCCTATAACCCCGGATAAGATATTAAAATCGTTAAAGGAAAAGTTACTTTAAAAAATAGGCTTGGCACTGACTGTTGCGAACAGATTATTTAATTCATGATTTGAAAAAGTAACATACCATATTCAATGGAGGAAGGGTAAAGAATATGTTAAAAAAGATAAATAAATTTGAATATTTTGCTCCTTCTACTTTATCGGAAGCTCTCTCTCTTTTAGCAGAACATAGAGGGAAAGCTAAGGTATTTTCTGGAGGAACAGATATTTTAGTTCAAATGAAGCAAAGAAAAATTACTCCAGAGTATTTAATAGATATAAAAAATATCCCGGAGCTGAATAACATTTGTTATACTGAAGGGGTGGGCTTAAGAATTGGTCCTTTAGTTACCCATAGTATGATCGCAAACTCCAAAGATATTCCAGAAAAATTTCGTATGCTGAAAGAGGCCTCTCTGGCTGTAGGGTCCCTTCAGACTCGTAACCGTGGGACCATTGCAGGCAATATTTGTACTTCTTCACCTGCAGCTGATACACCTCCTGCCTTGCTCGCTCTGGATGCTAAATTAAAATTAGTTAGTAGCAAAGGTGAGAGAATGGTAAATATTGAAGATGTTTTTACCGGACCTTTCAAAAATATTATCGATGAAACTGAAATAATTACTGAAATACAAATACCTGATTTAGCCAAAAATAGTGGCGGAATATACCTGTGGCATTCTAAAATTACCGAGGAAGATGAGACTCTGGTAGGAGTAGGAGTGGTAATTTCTGTTGATAATACTGATAGTATGATTTGCACCAAGGCCAGAATTGGGTTGGGATCAGTAGCGCCTACACCAATGAGAGCTAAAAAGGCTGAAGAGTTCCTTCAGGGTAAAAAGATAGACAATGATTCTATTCTAAAGGCTGCTGAAATTGCTTCTGGAGAAAGTATGCCACGTTCACGGGCAGAATATCGTAGAGAGATGGTTAAAGTTCAGACTAAGCGTGCCTTAAGCCAAGCTCTAAAGAGAATATAATGGTTAAAAGGAGAACATTATGGACTGCATGATAAATATAAAAGTAAACATTAATGGTGACAACTATGATGTTGATGTAGAACCAAATACCCTATTATTAGATTTGCTTAGAGATAAATTGGGATTAACCGGTACCAAGAGGGCATGCGGAACGGGCGAATGTGGTGCTTGTACAGTAATTATGGATGGTTTGACTGTCAACTCCTGCTTAGTATTGGCAGCTGAAGTTAATGGTAAAAGCATTACAACAATAGAAGGACTCTCTAAAAATGGTGAACTACATCCATTGCAGGAAAGTTTTATCGAAGAAGGTGCAGTACAGTGTGGTTTCTGTACTCCCGGGATGATCCTTTCTTCCAAAGCTCTATTAGATCGTAATCCTGATCCTACAGAAGAGGATGTAAAAATAGCCATTGCTGGAAACCTCTGCAGATGTACTGGTTATAAAAAGATATTTAAAGCAATCAAGTCAGCTGCAAAAAAAATGAGATGTTAAAACGTAGTAAATACTAAAGTATTTCTATATAAGTTGTGTTTGAATAGTATATTGTTGAATTGTTTTCAGATTTATACGAACGGCAATTAAATAAATATTTTACGATGTGGACAAAGATTGAAATACTATTATCTATTTGCTGTTCTATAGTGGTAGACAATTTTTAGAGTATCTTATCAGATAAAATAGATTTTAATTGAAAAGACTTTTTTACCAGAATTGATATGGAATCGTTTAAATAGTTGGAAAGAAAAGATTACACAAATTGATAAGTAATGCTTTAAAATTAAAAAAAAGAGCTTTTATCTCCATAGTTGGTGCCGGGGGTAAAAGCTCTTTCTTACAATTACTAACCTGGGAATTGATTGAGAAAAATAAAAAAATAGTTCTGACTACCACCACCAAAATGTTCGTCGATCAGATTATTCCTTTTTTAAACAGAGGAATAATTATAGAATCTTTTAGTTCAGAAATAATTAAAAAAGATATCAAAACCTATTTTGAAAAGGCAGATAAAAATAATTTTGCTATACTAATTGTTCAACAGTACAAAGAGCTTGCAAGAGAAAAATTTTCAGGGCCGGAAGCAAATATACTGGATAAGTGGTGGAAAGAGAACCTGGCTGATTATTTTGTAATTGAAGCAGATGGTGCCAGAGGAAAACCTATTAAGGCTCCATCCACAAATGAACCGGTTATCCCTGAGATGACAACAGATGTAATAGCAATTGTTGGGATTGATGCGATTGGATTGCCTCTAATAGAAGAAAATGTATTCAGACCACAAATATTTAGTCAATTAACCGGATTGAAAGAGGGTAGTATAATTAATGAAGAGGCGATAATAGCACTTATAAAACATCCTTTTGGTATTTTTAAGAATACTCCAGATAAAGCACGGAGACATGTTGTCTTTAACAAGATTAATAGTAAATGTAGAATGGAGGCTGCTGAAAAAATATCAATGGCTTTATTGAGTGATAGTGAGATAAAGATAGATAATATAATTTTTAGTGATACAAGACAAGAAAATTGCCCCATAATAAAAATAATTGAGAGTAAAAAAGAATGATTGCAGGAATTATTTTGGCTGCTGGGGAAGGAAGACGAATTAAAAAAGACAAACTTATACTTCCTCTCGGTTCAAGAGTTGTAATTGAATGGGTACTAGAAGCAGCAACAAAATCTGCATTGGATAAAATATTTTTAGTTGTTAAGCGTTCCGATGAGAAGATTATAGAGGCAGGAAAGAAATATGGTGTGACAATAGTCTACAATCCCGATCACAAAGAGGGCATGAGTTCATCTATTAAACATGCCTTAACCGTATTAGAGAATGATAAAGTTATATCTGGGTTTTGTGTATTATTAGGTGACCAGCCATTTATTGAAACTACAACAATTAATCAATTGATAAAAAAGTTTCAGCAGGGGCAAAAAGAGATAGTAATTCCTTATTTTCATGGTAAGGCAGGGAATCCAGTTCTTTTTGATATCAGTTGGAAAGAAGAATTTATGAGAATTAAAGGTGATATGGGAGGCAGAGTTCTCATAAAGGCATTCCCGGATAAGATTAAAAGAGTGTTTGTGAAAGACAAATCTATTCTATTTGATATTGATAAGGAAGAAGATTACCTTAAAGCTAAGACTCTTATCGCTAAAAAAGAGAAAGAGTAAATTAAATGAATACAAATAATAAATTAATAATAATTAGGGGTGGTGGAGATTTAGCCACAGGAGTTGCTGTTCGTTTATTTAATGCTGGTTTTGATATTATTATTTTAGAAACCATGCATCCTCTGGCAATCAGATTACCGGTTTCTTTTGCCAGTGCAGTCTTTAAAGGTAAATGTGTAATAGAAAATATTGAAGGAATTTTAGCAGAAACTTATGCAGAAGCTTTTCAGATAATGGAAGAACGAAAAATTGCTGTATTAGTTGACCCAACCGGAAGAGCTATCGAATATTGTGACCCTATTGTTCTGGTTGATGCCATTATGGCTAAACGTAACCTGGGAACGACAAAAGAACAGGCACCTCTGGTTTTAGCTTTGGGGCCTGGATTCCTGGCAGGAGTTGAGGTAGATGCTGTAATAGAAACTAAGAGAGGTCATTATTTAGGCAGGGTAATATATAAAGGTAGTGCCATTCCCGATACCGGAGTACCCGGTATAATTGAGGGTGAGTCAGTAAAACGTTTGCTGAAATCTCCGGCTCAGGGTAGAATTATTCCTAAATGCAAAATTGGTGATTTGGTGAAAATAAATGATACGATTGCAACAGTCAATGATATACCGGTATTAGCACAACTGTCAGGTGTTTTAAGGGGTTTAATTTATCCAGATACAATGGTTAATAAAGGAATGAAGATTGGAGATATTGATCCAAGGGGAATCAAAGAATATTGTTTTACTGTTTCAGATAAAGCCCTTTCAATTGGAGGGGGTGTATTGGAAGCCGTTTGCAGTTTTTTAAATAATAAGAAAAGGACTTAAAAGAATAAAATGATTTCTATTTTAAAAGAAGCAATAGCAAGAATAACACATAATGAAAGAATAGCTCTGGTAACAATAGTGGATGTTTCTGGTTCTTCCCCAGGGAAGCTTGGTTCTAAAATGCTGGTAAATGAAAGTGGCTTAATAGCTGGTACTATTGGAGGAGGAGCATTAGAGGCCAAAGCAATAAAAGAGGCTATATCAGCTCTAAAAGATGGTAAAGGAAGATTTCTATCATATCAACTGAATAAGGAAGAAGCCTCATTGGAAGATTGGATGATCTGCGGAGGTAATATAAAATTGTTTATTGATGTTATAACACCACAGGAAGAAATCGTTATTTTTGGAGCAGGGCATATAGCTATAACCCTGTCTGAGATTGCTAAAATGACTGGTTTTAAGGTAACTGTGATTGATGAAAGGGAGGAGTTTGCCAATGCAAACCGATTTCCCCATGCCGATCAGATAATTGTTTCAGAGCCAGCTCGAGCCCTTAAAGAGATAAAAAATATTGATTTTTCTTATATTGTCGTTGTAACAAGAGGTCACCTTAAAGATGAAGAGGTTTTGATGTCTGTTTTTGAGTACAAACCTAAATATATTGGTATGATTGGAAGTAAAGAAAAGAATAGAGAGATTTTTAAACATTTAAAGGAGAATGGTATCTCAGAAGAGAATATAGGAAAAGTATTTGCACCTATTGGATTGAAAATTGGTGCCCAGACTCCTGAAGAGATTGCAATAAGCATCATGGCACAAATAATACAGGTCAAAAGAGCAAAGAATAATGAAATTGTTTGTGATTAAAACCTAAAATTGTAAATTGAATTTTAATAGAAGCTCAAATATTTTTATAAACTGGTGGTTTTAAGCTATGAAGGTTCATTATAAATTTTGGTTAGAAAATGAAAAAGGTAAAGTTTTTGGTGATGGCCCCTTCGATATCTTAAATCGGATACAGAAGACCGGCTCATTGAGACAAGCCGCTTTAGAAATAAAAATGTCTTATTCTCAAGCATGGAATTTAATAAGAAATTTAGAAAAGAAGTTAGGTTTTAAACTATTAAAGCGAAAGACTGGCGGTATCGAAGGTGGAGGCTCAGAATTAACCGAAGAGGCGATTAAATTACAGAAGAAATACAATGATTTTTATCAACTGGCTGAAGCACAAATAGATTCAATCTATCAAGAAATATTTGAAGAGGAATAATTTTTTTTATTCTCGTTATGCTAATAAAAGTATAATGATATTGTATTTAAAAGAATAAGTTGTTTAGGTTATTTATTTCACTAAAAGTAAGGGAGTCATATTTTAAAGAGATTCTTAATAATTGTTGAAAGGAAAATTTGATGAGAAAAGTTCCCATTAATAAAGCTGTTGGAATGCAGTTAGGTTATGATATAACCCGTATAATTCCTGGAAAATCTAAAGGTCCCCTTTTTAGAAAAGGTCATATTATTAAAGAAGAAGACCTTGATGAATTAAGGAAAATTGGTAAGGAGCATATCTATATCTGGGAAGCTCGTTCGGGAGAATTGCATGAAAATGAAGCATCTCAGAGAATATCAAAAGCAGTAGCGGGGGAAAATGTTGAATTAACAGAGCCGATTGAAGGAAAAATTACTTTGAAATCATCTGTCAGAGGGCTATTTAAAGTTGAAAGTCGATTACTTTACAAGATTAATTCTATTAAGGATGTAACTATTGCCAGCTTACCAAATAATTTTGAAGTAGAGGTAAACCAGGGAATAGCCGGTGTGCGGATTGTGCCAATTACTATTAAAGAGAAAAGGATTAGAAAAGTAGAGGATATTTGCCGAAAAGAAGGTACTATTTTTTCTATAAATGAGTACAAAAAATTAAAGATCGGTATTATTACTACCGGTAGTGAAGTATTTAAAGGATTGGTTGAAGATAAGTTCGGACCATTATTGAGAAGAAAGTTTTCTTATTTTGAGGCAGATGTAAAAGAACAGATTTTTTGTCCTGATGATAAACAGAAGATAGTTGAAGCAATAGAATATTTCTTTGAAAGAAATGTAGATCTAATTACACTAAGTGGAGGAATGTCAGTGGATCCTGACGATTTGACTCCTGGTGCTATTAAGAAAAGCGGCGCAAAGATAGTTACCTATGGTGTACCGGTGCAGCCAGGAAATATGTTTATGCTCGCTTATCGAGGGAAAACAGCTTTAATAGGAATACCAGGGGCAGCATTGTTTTATAAAAACACTATCTTAGACCTAGTTTTACCCAGGATATTCACCGGTGAAATATTAACTAAGAAAGATTTTATCAAAATGGGCGAAGGCGGCTACTGCTCAAGCTGTTCTGTCTGCCATTATCCTTACTGTTATTTCGGCAGAAAGAGACTTTTTTAAAATATAAATTATCTGAGGAGAAAAATACTTATTATGGATTTTTATAAAGAAATAAAAGAAAAATTCAGCAGTTTAATTACTGATAATAATATCTGGTCATCAATGGTAAATGTAGTCAGGGTTAAGACTCTAACACCAGATGAAGTAATCGGCAATCCAGAAAGAAATGATTTTCCTTTACTAAAAGGTAAGGAAGTTATGGTTCAAGCCAATTTCAGAGGAAGTCCAGGGCAGGCCTTTACCGATATGCCAGGCACCTTTGAAGGTACATTAAGGGATGTTTTTGAATTACCACTAGAGAATAATTTCGAGAGAGCCGTTCTTATCTCCTCTATTAATGCGGTTTTAAGGTATTTTGGGTATATAGAGAAAACAGTTCACTGTAAAGACAAAGAGCCGTCAGAATGCGCTGACATCCTGAAAAAATATATTTTAGATAATTATAATAAACCGAAAATTGCTTTTATCGGTTTACAGCCGGCTATGGTAGAGTCGTTGGCTGATATTTTTGAGATTAAAGTTGTTGACCTTGATAAAGATAATATTGGACTTAAGAAGAAAGGCATTATCGTGGAAGATGTTTCACATACTGAAGAAATAGTATCATGGTCAGATATTGTTGTAGCTACTGGAACTACTGCAGTTAACAACACTATAGCATCCTTTTTAAACAAAAAACCTATTATTTTTTATGGAGTAACAATAAGTGGTATAGCCTATCTCATGGGGTACAGGCAAATTTGTTTTTGTGGTCATTGAAAATAGAAGAAGTAACCAGAGAATATAACAAAATACATGTAAATAAGTAATACATTGGAAATAATAAATATAATAATAGGAAGGTGAATAATGAGAAAATTAGCTTTATTGGCAGTGGCAGCCATATTTATTTTAAATGGGGCTCCCCTAATAGGTATCTGCAGTAGTGGGGAGAAACCTATTGGGGTAGCGATGGAATTTATGGATCATGCCGCTGCAGCTTATATTGGTCAGGCACAGGGATGGTTTGCAGAGGAGGGTTTAAATATCAATTCTTATGAAAGCTATGTCACCGGAATGGCTCTGGCTGCGGCTCTTGGGCGTGGTGATATTCAAGCAGCTTATCTCTGCTTGATACCAGCTATAAATGCTTATGCCAATGCCAAAGTAGCAATAAAGATTGTGGCAGGAACACATAAGTACGGATATGGCCTGGTAGTTAATACTAATAAGATTCAAGACATTTATGGATTACAGAAAGAAGGAATAAGAATTGGATGTGTCAGGGAAGGTGGGGCGGTAGATGTCCTCCTCCATAAGGCAATAATTGAATACGGGCTTGATAAAGAAAAAGTATTAAATAATGTTCAAAGGATGGATCCTGCTAAACAGCTCTTAGCTATTCAGATGGATAGATTAGATGCAGCTTTTTTACCCGAACAGTGGGCTACCATGGCGGAAGATTCAAAATACCAGATGATGTTGATGAGTCAGGATATCTGGCCGGAAATGCAGGGCAGTGTCCTGGTAGTCAAAACAGATCTAATTGAAAATAATCCTGAGCTGGTAAGAAAGTTAGTTAAGGTTACTGAAAAATCAACTGATTGGATTTTACAAAACCCAGAAAGTGCAGCTAAAGTAGTAGCTAATCAATTATCTTTAGTGGGTAAATCTATTCTACCTGTTCAGGTAAAAGATGCAGATACTGATAAAATAGAGTTTAATGTCGATGTTTTACTTAAATCTATGAGTAGAATAGATTATGGTACTGATATTGATTCTGTAACTATTCAGGATAATATAGATTTTCTTGTGGAATTAGGTTACATAAAAAATACCTTTGGTGCTAACGAAATTTTAGATTTAGGGTTTCTGAGTAAATGAAATCTTCAGGAAGAGACAAATCAACTTTAGGAATTGTTCCAATAGTAATATTTTTATTATTATGGGAAATTGCTGCCAGAAAAAATTTATTTCCTGGCAATTTTTACTTTCCATCTTTTTCTACGGTCATGAACGAATTTTACTATCTTGCTGTTAATGGTTTGCTGGGGAAAAATTTTTTTAGCAGTCTTTCCCGTATTTTTATAGGGTTTTCTTTGGGCACCATTGCCGGATTGGTAGTTGGTATTTTAATGGGCTGGAATTATCTGTTTGACAGAACTCTCAGTCCCATTATAAGTCTTTTTTATCCAATTCCAGCCTTGGGATGGCTTCCTCTTCTGATGCTCTGGCTGGGAATAGGTGAAATATTACCCATCACCATTATCTTCATCTGTTCTTTTTTCCCCATAGTATATAACACTTCAACGGGAATTAAGACAGTAGATAAAGATTATATTAAGGTAGCAAAAACTCTTGGGGCTAAAGATAGAGATATATTGTTTTCAGTAGTGTTCCCTTTAGCATTACCAAATATTTTTACCGGTCTTAAGTTAGAATCTGGAATGGCATGGAGGGTAATAGTTGCTGCTGAAATGGTTGCCATTCCCACCGGTATTGGTGCTTTGATGATGAGAGCTGAGAGTTTAATGCGTATAGATATAATTATTGTCTGTTTGATAGTCCTGGCAGTAATGTGCTTTGCATCTGAAAGATTTTTTATATTTTTAGAGAATAAAACTACTGGTAAGTGGAGATGATATAATGCCTGAAATTGAACTAAAGAATATATCAAATTACATATGTAAAAATATCAACCTGAAGATATTCGATAAAGAGTTCTTCGTTTTACTTGGTTCAAACGGTGCAGGCAAAAGCACTCTCTTGAATATAATAACAGGACTTATAGATTATGAAGGAACTGTTTTATTTGAAAGAGAAAAGGTAAATGAATTCCATACTGGTAAAAGAAGAATAGGATACCTTTTTCAGGATTTACATCTCTTTCCGCATCTAAATGTATACTCTAATATAGCTTTTAGTCTGAAATCAATGAAAAAACAGGCAGATGAAATAGATTTTCGAGTTAATGAATTGTTAGGTCTACTAAAAATTAGAGATTTAACGGAGCGTTACCCTAAAGATTTGAGTGGAGGTGAAAAACAGCGAGTTGCCCTAGCACGAGCTCTGGCTTTTAGGCCCGAAATATTATTGCTGGATGAACCTCTGAATAAGATTGATTTACAATCATCCAAATATTTTCGAACTGAACTGAAACAAATCCAAAGAAAATTAGGAATTACTACTATATATGTGACACATAATCTTAGAGAAGCAGAGGAGATAGCAGATAGAATAGCAGTAATGTATCGGGGCAACATAGAACAGGTTGGTAAACCAGAAGATATATTCTTCTCTCCAAAAAATGAAAATGTATCTGATTTTATTGGAAGACCAAATATACTTTTGTGCAACAATTTTGTTAGTCTGGGTAATGGTATTGCCAAAGCAGATTGTCAGGGCTTATCTGTAATAATCCCTGATGATGGGCGAGTTGTGAATAAAATTGCTTTGCTGCCACAGGACATATATATTTCAGAAGCTATTCCACCAGGACCCAGTATAAATAGGTTCAAAGGGAATATCGTTGACTTTAGTATTTTCAAAGAGACAGTAAGGATAAATATTAAGATTGGAAACATAACATTAATGTCAGAATTACCTCACCATTTATTTGAAAGAATGGATTTGGAAAGGGGTAAAGAGGTATTTTTGATATTCAAATTAAAAAATATTAGATGTTTATACTTTTAATCTTTGAACGAGAATCCCACTTATAATTAGAATAGAACCACCAATGATCTGTATGAAACTCAATGTTTCATTTAGAAAGATAATGCCCAGAAAAACATTAAGTATCGGTGTTAACATTGACATCATAGAATAATATGTAACATTTGAAATGTATATTGTTCTATTCATAAAAAGTAGTGCAAAAGCCTCTGCTATACTGGCAAAAAGGATAAATAGGATTGCTTTAGGATCCTTAGGAAAAAGATCTACTCTTAAAACTAAACAGATCAGGATAATTACTATAGCTCCTATAGAGGTAACAGTCCAGGCAATTACATTTGGGGGCAGATTTTTACAAAGTTTTTTTTGTATTACAGCAAAAGATGAAAAAGAGAAGGTTCCAATTAAAATAAGAAGATCTCCATATTGTATTACAATTCTTTTACCTTCTGTTGAAAAAATATAAATTCCAATACAAAAAGAGAGCACAAGAGAAGCTTTAGCTCTATCAATCTTTTCATCAAGAAAAAAATAGGCGAGAATAATAGAGAAAATTAGTGTGCTGCGGGAAACGAAGCTATAATTGATAGAGGTTACCAGGTCTAATCCAAATGTTGCTAAAGTATAAAAAGTCAGCAAAAAACATCCTGCAAAGAAAATCAGCTTAAACTCAGGAATACAGGTTTCTTTTACCTTTTTGAAATAACCTTTTTGAAAGATAATTAAATTTAAAAATAATGTTAAGTTTACAATCACCATGAACCACAAAATAAGATTAAGACGGTTAGAGAAGTAAAATAATGATTTTTTGCGGAAAAATATTGACAATGACAGAAATAGTATAGATATTATGCTATAAAATAATCTCTTTTGGTTCTGTGTCATGTATCCCCTAAAGTATATTGGTAATAATAAAAATAAGAAAAAATAAAATTATTGTTGAAAAATATCCAACAAGAAAATAATTATTTAAATAAAACTGTAAAACAATATCTATTTTTTGTAACAACAGTTTATTTTAATCAAAACAAACTGTTGTTACAAAATTATGATTTTTATTTTTCAATAATAGTGCCTGTGGAACCTTTATAAGCTTCGATAACTTTATCTAAAGAAGAGATAATTGCTTTTTCTCCTCCATATTCAAGGAAGCGTAAACATGCCAAAACTTTTGGACCCATGCTGCCAGCAAGGAAATGGCCATCATCATAATACTTCTTTGCTTCCTCATAGGTTATTTTTCCTAAATCTATTTCATTAGGTTTACCATAATTAATTTTTACTTTTTCTACATCGGTAAGGACAAACATGATATTTGCATCAATAATCTCAGCAAGTCTCTCTCCTGCTAAATCTTTATCAATAACTGCTTCAATTCCCTTCAATTTTCCATTTTCATCTTCCAATACTGGTATTCCACCTCCACCAGAAGCAATTACAATAACCCCGGCATTTACCAGTTTTTTAATTACATCCCCTTCCATATTTGCGATTGGGTCAGGAGATGGGACAACTCTTCTCCAGCACCGTTCACCGTTCGGTTTAACTTTTTTCACTATATAATCAGGATAATTCTTTTTTAATTCCTTTGCCTCTTCTTCTGTCAGAAAATTACCAACTGGTTTGGAGGCATTGTCTCCTTCAAATTCAGGGTCATTTCTATCAACAAGAACCTGATTTAATATAGCACAGACAGGTTTTTTAATATTTTTTTCTTTTAAATGGTTTTGCAGAGTTTGCTGCAGCATATAGCCTATTTGACCCTGAGTCATAGCACCTACCACATCCATGGGGTGAGCTGGAACTAAGTTTTCAGAAGTCTTTTGCTGAACCATAAGATTCCCCACCTGGGGGCCATTTCCATGTGTTATTACCAGACGGTCTTCTTCATTCAGATTCTGAATGATATTGGAAATATGCTGTGTAGTTTCCCAACAATTTTTAAATTGTTCTTCTGTAGTACCTTTTTCATTTGCCTGTTTAATGGCATTTCCACCTAAAGCAATTAATATGACATTAGCCATCCTAAATATTATCTCCTTTATTATTGAAAGTATTTAATAGAAGTTTATTATGACGTTATTAATAATAAATAAACATTTTATCTTTGAGTTTGATCGAAAATTTCTCCCATCTAAATAAAAGGAAGGGTAAATAAAACAATATTAAATATAATCTTTTAAATAGAATATTTAAAAGTACTTTAATACTCAATTATTATTAGTTTAACTTCCAAATTTAACTTAATAGTAAACATCTATCAACATTTCCATTTAATTAACAAAAAATAATTTATTTTATTTGAAACATGTAAAATACAATTATTTTTTAAATATAATGTATAGTATACCTCATTATTCTTCTTTATAAAATAGTTTTAAGGTTGATTTATATATTTTTAATTTTATCAAAAAATTCAAACTGACATAAAATAGAAGATCTGTTAAAGTCAAAATTGATATTTATAATCCCAAATAATGTTTCTTTATATGTTCACTCTTTAATAATTCTTTGCTCTCACCATCCATTACGATTTTACCATTTTCTAACACATAAGCCCTTTCTGCGAGATGTAAAGCGTAATTTATATTTTGTTCTATTAATAGGACAGTTAATCCTTTTTCTTTCAAGATGGACAATTTGTTATAGATATCATCTACTAATTTTGGTGCTATTCCTTGAGAGGGTTCATCAAGCATTACAAATTTGGGCTGTCCTGCCAGTCCTCTTCCAATAGCAAGCATCTGTTTTTCTCCACCACTCAATGTTCTAGCTAATTGGTTTTCCCTTTTTTTGAGAACAGGAAATATCTGGTAAATATCTTCTAAGATCTGTTTTTGAAAATTCTTTCTATGATTGTATGTTCCCATCAGCAGGTTTTCATATACAGTCATGTTGGCAAATAGTTTGCCACCTTCTGGCACATGAGCAATGCCCAATTGAGTGATAACATGCGGCGGATATTTGACTATATTTGTATTTTGAAAAAATATTGCACCAGATGTAGCAGGAATCAAATTTGAAATTGTTTTAAGCAGTGTAGTTTTACCGGCACCATTAGAACCAATAATGGCAACAACCTCATTCTCATTAACTTGAAAATTAATATCTCTAAGAATGGTAATTTTACCATATCCGGAGCTTATTCCATTAACATTTAAGATTGGGTTCAATATAACTCCTCCTTCCCAAATAAGCTTCAATCACATTCTGATTATTACTTATTTCTTCGGGTATTCCTTTAGCAATTAGTTTTCCTGCATCTAAAACAAAGATTGTTTCACATAAGCCCATCACCATTTGCATAACATGTTCTACTACACACAAGGTTATTTTAGTTTCCTGGTTTAATTTTTTCAGTTCCGACATTAACTTCAGCAATTCTACATTGGTCAGGCCAGCACCAACCTCGTCTAGTAACAGTAATTCTGGTTCAGTAGCTGCAGCTCTGGCTACTTCAACCTTTCGTAAAGGAGCCAGGCCTAAATCTGAACACTTTGTTTTTCTGATTTCCTGTAATCCAAAAAATTCAACTGCCCAGTCAACTTTTTTCTGTACCTCTTTTTCGTTGAGCCTATTATAAGCTCCCACTCTTATTGCATCTTCAACAGGCATTTCTCCAAAAGATCTGGTAATTTGGAAAGTCCGCGACATTCCCAGTTTGCAAATTTTATGTGGAGGCATAGATACAATATTGATTCCTTTAAATACTACAGTTCCTTTATCCGGTATCTCTAGACCAGTAATTAGATTAAAAAAAGTAGTTTTACCGGCACCATTTGGCCCTATCAGCCCTACGATTTCCCCTTTATTTATTTCTAAATCGACATTATCTACAGCTACAAGATTACCAAAACTCTTGGTAATCCCAGAAGTTTTAAGTATTGGTTCAGGCAGCATCTTTGTTTTTCACCTCTCTTGTTATAAATTTTCGGTAAATATCCTGAAAAATAGTAGCTATTCCTCTCGGTTTAAAGAGAACAACTATAACCAGGATAACAGCATAAATTAAAAGATATAGTCCAGAAAATTCTCCGCCCAGACTGGCTCTAAGAAATTCCTGTGCACCTACCAATAAAAGAGCAGCCAGAAGAGGCCCATAAGTAATGCCTCTACCACCAACGATTCCTAATATAGCAACTTTGGTACTTTCTGGACCATTGAAGAAGCTTGGATGAATATATCCATACATATTGGCATAAATACCACCGGTCATGCCGATTAAAAAAGAATAAAAAACCAATGCCTTTAATTTGCTTGCCCTATTATCAACTCCTAGTACCTCTGTTGCAGTTTCGTCTTCACCAATTGCTTTAAGATAATAACCAAGTTTTGAATTAACAATTCTCTGGTTAACATATAATGCTATAATCAGCATAGCAAGCATAATATAGTAAAATGGAGCGTAAGAGACAAAGCGCATATGTTGCCATGAACCTGAAAAATAAGGCAGGCACCTTTCGACGGGTCCGCCTACTTTTTCCCACATATTAAAAGCCACTTTAAGTATTTCTACCAGTGCGCTGGTAGTTAAAGCATACCAAACCTCTTTTATTCCAAAACGGAATAAAGGAATTCCTATTAACAGGGCAAAACCTGATGCAACCATCCCTCCTAAAATCATGCCAAACCAGGGAGTAATATTAAATCGAATAAATAAAGTACCTGAAACATAAGCGCCTATTCCCAGGTAAGCAAAAGCTGCGAAATCGAGTTGTCCGGCTAATCCACCTACAATATTCCAGGAGGTTGCCATCACCCCATATAACAGAACAGTTGTAGCCAACAAGACCTGATATTGATTTGATCTGAGTAAATAGGGTACAATTAAAGCAATAAAAAATATTAATAATAAAGATATGTTTCCTATACTATTTTTATTACTATTTTTATTAAAAAAGTTCATTACTTCCTCCCGAATATTCCTCTGGGCTTAAACCAGAGAACCAGAATAAAGATAAGATAAATAACAAGTGTTCTGGCTCTGGGGTCCCAGAAAGACATAGCTAGTGATTCACTGATTCCAACAATCAGACCGGAAATTACTAATCCTGTAATCGAACCTAACCCTGCCAGTGCGAGAATACAAAAACTAAGCAGCCCAAATCTCAGCCCCATTGTGGGATCAACCTGTTGAAAGGTCATCAATAAACCTCCTGCAATAGCAGTCAGTCCAGAACCTAATCCGAAGGCTAAAGCGTATGTTCTCTGAAAGTTGATTCCCATTAAAGATGCGGCATTCGAATCGTCAGAGGTAGCTCTGATAGCCATTCCTGGCCAGGTTTTAGCTAAAAAATACGATACAATCATTATAATAATCAGGCTAATAATGGCAGAAATTAATCTGGAAAGAGCAATTGTATAAGAACCGAATCTAATAGTGCCTTGTACAAAAGAATAAGCAAGTGCTCGTGGTCTAGCCTGCCAGATCAATTGAGTAATAGCACCCAAAAAGGTCATTAAGCCAACTGTTACCGCTATTTGTATGGTATAGTGCTCAGAGAGTGTCTTTTTGATCAGACCATTGTAAACTAAAACTCCAAATAAGAATAACAAAGGAAATGTAATAAGAGGACTTAGCACTGCGTCGATTTTGTAAAGTGAGCCAGCCCAAAAAGTAAAATACATTGAAAGCATGACGAAGTTGCCATGGGCAAAATTCACCACGTTCATTACTCCAAAGATAAGCGATAAACCCAGGGCTATTAGGGCATAAATGCATCCCATCAATATTCCATTTAAAACACTTTGTATAACTGTTTCCATGATATATTGTCTATCCTTTCCTATCTTCTTTATTGCATCAACTAACATAAACTTGCCTGGTTAATATTTAAAATAAATTAACCAGGCAAGTTTATATAACTAATTAATGGTTAAAAAGATTAGTAAGTAGCATCAGGTCTTGGGAAAATAGGTTCAGCTTCTGCTTCTTCAAAGGGCCATACCACTTTAGGCTCACCATTAATGACCTGTAATATTGTAGCTCTGGCATGAGGATTGTCTCCCTTTCCATCAAAAGCTACATGGTCTGTCGGGTAGGTTTCTACTGCCGGACCAGAGGTTAAATCAAGCTTTAAAAATGCATCACGTATATTATCCGGATTCAGGGGGTCTTCAGGATATAATTCTCCAGACAGCTCCAGGGCTTCTTTTAAAATCCACATACCATAATAATTCATTCCGGCTCCTTCAGTAGGAATGTGTCCAACTTGTGCAGTGTATTCTTCAACAAATTTACGGTTTTGAGGAGTATTTTTAGCAGGATTAAAACTATAGGTATTGCTATAATTTTCTGCAGTTGCGCCTAAAGTTTCTATAGATTCAGGATCTGTGTAACCACAGGCACCCATACCAGCAATGTATTTTGGGAAAAGATTTAATTCTTTAAAAGCCTGGGCAAAAATAATGGCATCCATAAAGTAGGGGCAATGGACGACAAAATCAGCTTTAGCCTGTGCTATACCATGTACAATAGATGAGGCATCAGTAATATCATATGGATACTCTTTTTGATAGACAATAGTTAATCCGTTATCTAATGCTGCCTGTACTGCTCCAATAGCATTGCTTCTTCCAAAAGAAGAGTCTTCATTAAGAATGGCAACTTTTTCTACTGTAACACCAGCTTTTTCAGCGGCTTGAAGAACATACTCTACGGCTGATCTCCCCTGCATACTTGCTTTAGGGGCAGGTCTAAATACATATTGACGACCCATTTCAGTTACATCATCTACCAGTGCGTCAGCTACCATAATTACTTTTTCTCTCTCAGTAATTTCAGATGCAACTGTTGTTAGACGGCTAATATAGAGTCCTAATACAGCCACAGGATTATGTTTGCTAATAATACTTTCCGTGGCTAAGCGAGCACTCATTGCATCTTCACCAACGTCTTCACTGACTAATTCCAAAGGAATACCGCCAAGTGACTTGATGCCACCGGTCTCATTGATATGTTTTACCGCAAATTCCATTCCAATTTTACCTTCAGTTCCAAAGACGGCATGTGCTCCGGTAAGAGGCTCCAGACATCCAACAACAATTTTTTCAGGTAAATTTGCAGAAAGGACTGGAAGGCTGAATACAGACATAGTGAAAAGTAAGAGCATCAACACTTTCACGTAAAAGTTTAAATTAAACTTCTTGTATGACATTCTTCTACCTCCAAAAATTTATTTTATGTTTTTATTTTTCACGAAATTTTAAAACTACTAATACTATTATCTTTTCAACTTTAGTTTCAATTTCTTTACCATATATGCTTTCTATATTGATGCCGCACTATCTATGCCAAGGTGAAGATATGTATGGGCCAGGACGAAGAGGGAAAAACTATATTATAAAACAATCGAGGCAGGTGAATACATTGTTTTAGTGCATAAAGCAAAATACGAGTTTTCCCAACTATTTGCTTTTATTATTCTGGTTCTAAGTTAATTGTGAATAAAAAATATATACCTCTCTCTACTGAAAACATCTTTCTTCGTTAATAAAATACATTTTCTATATCATGCAGTTTAAGTCTGATATATTCGAAGAATAGTTTTATGTAATTACAGATAGTAGCTTTATGTAGTTTAATCCATAATAATATTTTACTGATTAAAAGTAACAGGCTTATTTGGGGGGAGTATATTGTCAATAGATATGATCAAAGATGCATTAATGGAGGAATATGGGTATATAGCGTATGACATCAAGTAAAACAGATGTATAATTTGTGGCGAACAGAAATGAACTATGATTTCTATTTTCTACAATAATATATATTTTTCGACTTGAAAGGATTTTTCCGTCAAGTGGGATTTAAAAACATTGAGAAAGTAAGGATTGGGTTATTAATTTGTTCAAATTTAAAAAAGCTAACGACACATTAACTATCCCATCAATAATCTATACTAGAGGCTTAACAAAATTATAAAATTTAAACAAAACCACTTGGTCTAGAAACATGGCAATATTATAAAAAATAGACTATGGATTAAAATAGCCAGAGTGAAAAGTATATACAATCTCTTCTACATTGCTTTTTCTATACTAAAGCCACAATTTAGGGATATGCACAGCTGATATTGGTTTAACACTCATATTTGCTGTTTTTCATGATAGTTAGTTTTTCCTATTTTTTCAAAGAACAAGGTGAATATGGGTTATTAAGAATTTTATTAGTATTTAATTTCGTGAAACCCTAATTATTTTTATTTCTTGAACAAAATATTAATGTAATCTATTATTCAATGTTCTACTTCTTTTTGAATATATTTTCTTATTTCTACTTATTTCATATATATTATTGCAGCATTATAAATGTTAACATTAATAATCATTAGTGTCAAACTCAAGCAGCCAAAGAGTTGGTATATATTTAACTAAAGGTATCTTTCGTAAAGTCTATTATTTTTAAATATTTAAAAATAATAGACTTTAATATAACTTATCCTGTTTCAAGTTTCAGAAAAAATAACTGTATTCAAAAATAATAGATAATGAAAATATCTTCAATCAATCAGGATAAATCAGATAATGCTTTGATTCTTTTTAACATGTTAGGGTGTGTAGTAAAAATTTCCATCATTATTTCTGATGTGCTCAGATTTACCCTTTTCCCTCTTAAAGACGAAAGCTCCTGAGCATCTATAGTGCCACTCAGGTTTCGGTCAACCTCTTTGAGGGTATTAAATTCTCGATAGGCTTTAGAGACATCGTTGAGGAAAAAAGCCCTAAATCCTTCAACTTGCCGTAGCTCCTGTTTGCCCATCTGGCTATCTCTTAGTTTAGCTGATCCGTAAGTTAATTTATAAAGTGCAGATGCAAGTTGGTGAGGAGGATTGCCTAATTCAACACTTCCCTGATCAGCATAATATTCTCTTATCCTCGATCCATAAAGGACTAAAAGGTTTGAAATGAAATATAAAATTAAAGCCGTTATGCCAATAATAACAGATGACCCTCTGCTTTCCTGGTCCCTTGTATTTCTTCCGTACATCATTTGCATACCCAGCCAGTAGAGAATCATTGGTATGACTGATAATATAGTAATGACAATCATATCGCGATGCCTCACATGGGACAATTCATGGCCTATTACTGCTTTTAATTCATCTTTATTTAGTAATCTCTGTATTCCGCTAGTTACACATACCCGGCTGTCTTTAATACTTCTACCGAAAGCAAATGCATTTGGAACTGCCATTTGAGAGATACCTATCTTTGGCTTAGGAATACCTGCGAGTTTTGACATTTCATCAACCATCTGATGAAGTTCGGGTTCTTCAGAAGAGGAAACCCATCTTACTTTCATCATAGATGTGACCATATTAGGTCCAATCAGGTATTGAAATAGAGTAACCCCTATTGCCATAACAATATAACTTACCACGCTTCCAACACCAATATAAGCACCAATGCCAGCAATAACTCCATATAAAATTGCAAACATCAGTACGAACAATGACCACATTTTAATTTGAAGACTCATAATTAAACTCCTCTGCTTTATAGATAATTTGAATAATACTCATGATTCATGTTTTACATATACTATTATAATATGTGCACACATATCACTCAAGTTTATACTCCTGAAAGAATGATTTAAAAATTTTATAATTAAGCAAAGATTATAAAGTAGCTATATTTATTTTTAATTAAAAAAGTTACTTTCAAAAGGATAATATCCACAAAAACATAAAGATTGACTTTTCAAAAAGAATTATTTAAAATAATTTATATAGTAAAAATATCATTTCAATAAGTGAAAAGAATGGTACCAAATCAATCAATTATTAGGGCATTTAAAATAATTGAATATTTAGCTTACCATAAAGAAAAAGAAGAACTTAGTCTAAATGATATTAGCAAAGCTACATCACTTAATACTAGCACAGTCTACAGGTTTTTAGAAAACCTGAGGCAAATTGGTATTGTTGAAAAAAATGATAAAAACAAACAATACCGTTTGACTTTGGAATTATACAAATTGGGTAGCAGTATTATTGATAAAAGAAATGGTAACTTGATAAATTATGCAATTCAATCTATTAAACTGCTGGCTAATCAATATCGTGAAATTATAAATCTGTATGCTTTTGAAAAAAATCAGATCATATGTATTTATAGAATGGATAATTTTAATAGCACTGTTAGTTATAGTATAAAAATTGGCTCACAACACCCCGCCTATTGTACAGCATCTGGAAAAATATTTTTATCAAACATGGATGAAGAGGAAATAACATCCTATTTTTCTAAAATAAAACTACATAAATATACTAAAAATACGAAAACAAATATAAATGAGATAAAAGATGAATTAATCCTTGTTAAGAATGATGGTTATGCATTAGACAAAGAAGAGTATATCGATGGGGCTAACTGTATTGCTGTACCCATTATCACAAGAAAAAATAATATTCATTATTCAATAAGTATGGTGCTGCCCCGAAGTAGATCCAATTCTCATGACTTTTCTCAATTAATGTATGACTTAAAAAAAACAGCAAACACCATCTCTAACAATACTTCTTTAACATAGTAAATCTGTATAGTTGTTTATACTTAACTATAATTATTTATTTACAAAAACTAGTAAAATTAAAGAATAAACGGGCATAGTAGCCGGAAAGTTTGTTCAGAATTTTCAACTGGAGGTTAAAGATGAGTAAAAAAGAGCTCCTGCCCCGTAAAGGCATCCTGGATCTTGAACCCTACATTCCAGGCAAACCCATCGAAGAGGTACAAAAGGAACTGGGACTTACCGAAGTAGTAAAACTCGCCTCAAATGAGACATCTATTGGCCCATCACCTTTAGCTTTA
>JAXGTM010000008.1:0-26681 GCA_040774925.1 Atribacterota bacterium
AACAAGTCTATTAAAATTAATTCTATTATTCTCTTTTTAATAATAATTTTCTGTTCTGCCTCAATTATCTTTTCTTCAGCCAAAAGTGAACCCAAAATAGGTCTGGCATTGGGTGGTGGCGCCGCGCGAGGTTTTGCTCATATTGGTGTATTGAAAGTTTTGGAACGGGAAGGAATCAAAATTGATTATATGGCTGGCACCAGCATCGGTAGCCTGGTTGGGGCTTTTTATGCCCTTGGTTTTGAAGTAAAGGAAATAGAAAAATATATGGTAGAGGAAAATTTTACTAAATATGTTTCATTCAAAAATATTACTTTTGAATTAGAAGAATACCAAAATAAAAAGATATTAGGAATTTCTATAAACCTTCCAAAAATAATTACCAATCCAGGTTGGCCAAGGGGTTTAATCTCTACTGTAGCTATAAGAGATAAAATTGACCAGATTACGGATTGGGCGCATTTTGAATATGACTTAAGTATACCTTTCAAGACTGTAGCAACTGATCTGGTAACTGGAGAAAAAATTGTTATGGAGAGCGGAAAGGTTTCTAATGCTGTTGCTGCCTCAATCTCTATTCCTGGCATATTCTTCCCTTTTGAATATGAGGATATGATTTTAGTCGATGGTGGTCTTAAAGATCCTGTCCCAGTGGATGTTGTTAGGCAGATGGGGGCAGACATTATAATTGCAGTAAGTTTACAGGAGATTGAAAGTGAAAAGAAAGACCCTTCTAATATTATTTCTATTGCTGAAAGAAGCATAGATATCATGATAGATGATTTGACTGACATATCTTTAATTGGAGCTGATTTAATCCTTAAACCAAAATATCAGGGTGAAGTATCTTTTCTAATGGGGAAGAAAGAGAGAAGGGCCATTATAAAGCAGGGAGAGATTGAAGCAGAAAAGAATATTGATATTCTGAAAGACATTATAAGAAATTTCTAATTAAATATATCTTGTATTTTTTTCTATTAAAGTCTTTGTCTGACAAATCTTGACAATACCCCTCTTATTATTTAATATTGTAATATTATATTGGTATCAAATTTTTTATTTTTGTGAATTATACAAAAATAAAAAGAACCGTGTTTCAAGCTATATATTGAATATTTTTAGATTTTCGGAAAGGTAAGTTAAGCCAGTATCACAGAGAAAGGTGTGTCAGGTGCAAATACCTTGTTTGGCTTATTACCCAATAGAAACCGATTACAATAAAAATAGCCTTGTTCCCTTTAAAGAACTTTAACGAGTGGGAAAAATGAATGGTTTATTTTTCCAATCAGGGTGGTACCACGGGATCTCATCTCGCCCCTCTTTTCTAATGTATTTGCAGTTTAAAGAGGATGCGAGATTTTTTTATTTATTCGCCTGAAATAGCGAAAATGTTTTAGATGGCGCAGAATACAGGAGTTTACTACAATATGAACCAATTATCAATTATCTGGCAGGGTTTGCCGTCTTTATTATCAGGAACATTAGTTACTCTCAATCTTACTTTCTATTTTCTCGCAATAGGTTTTATTTTGGGAATCATACTGGCATTAGGACGTGTTTATGGGCCCCACTCCTTACAATTATTTGTTATTCTTCCCTTTGAGCGATTTTTTAGAGCTGTTCCTGAATTAGTTCTCCTTTTCTTATTCTATTTTGGCTCTTCTTTTTTCAATATAAATATTAGCGCTTTTTTAGCTGCTGTACTTGCTTTGGGATTGCGCTCAGCTGCTTATCAGGCACAGATATTCAGAGGAGCTATTCAATCTATTGGAGATGACCAGATGAAAGCGGCCCGTTCACTGGGAATGAGTACAATTCAATCTATCAGACATATTATTCTTCCTCAGGCATTAAGACTATCTATCCCATCATGGGCTAATGAATATGCAGTCGTATTAAAAGACAGCTCTTTAGCCTATGCTATTGGTGTTACGGAATTATTGAGGCAAGGCAGATATATTGTTGCCCGTACTTTTGGAAATGCTCTGTTGGTTTATTCAGTTTGTGCTTTAATATATTTTGTTCTGGTCTTTATTGGTAATCAGCTTTTAGGGCTTCTGGAGGTAAAATATAAAATTCCCGGATATGAATTAAAACAAAAAAGAGAAGAATCTGTTTTAGAAAGGATTTAAAATGCCTAAAGCTTTGCTAAAAGTAGAAAATTTGCATAAAAGTTATGGAGACCTGACAGTTTTAAATGGTATTTCTTTTCAGGTAAAGCAGGGAGATACTACTGTTGTTATTGGCCCCTCCGGCACTGGAAAAAGTACTCTGCTAACCTGTATAAATCAACTTACCCCTCCTGATAAAGGTCGCATATGGTTAGAAGATATTGAAATAACTGATCCCAAAACTGATATTAATTCAATCCGTTCTTCCATTGGCATGGTTTTTCAGCATTTTAATCTTTTCACACATTTGAACGTCTTAGATAATGTTCGTCTTGGATTAACTGTAGTTAAAAAGATTCCCAAAAATAAAGCTACTGATATTAGCATTGAAAAACTGGAATTAGTGGGGTTAGAAGATAAACTTTATTCTTACCCTGCACAACTATCAGGGGGACAACAACAACGAGTTTCAATTGCTCGAGCTCTGGCTATGGACCCAAAGCTTATCCTTTTCGATGAACCAACTTCGGCTCTTGACCCTGAATTAATCGGTGAAGTGTTAAATGTAATGGTCAAACTGGCCGAAAGCGGCATGACGATGATAGTTGTATCTCATGAAATGGGTTTTGCCCGGGCTGTAGCCGACGATATAATTTTTCTTGAAAATGGGATTATTGTTGAAGAGGGAAAGCCGGATACTCTATTTCATTGCCCTCAAAACCCTAGAACTAAAGAGTTCTTACATAAAATTACTGAACTTTATGGAGGAAAGTCAGAATGACTTTTCTGGAATTGACCTGGAATATTTTACCAAAATTGTTAGAAGGAACCGTCATAACCATAAAACTTACAGTTATTGGAATCATTATAGGTGTTGTTCTGGGTATTCCAATAGCATTAGGCCGTGTATATGGGAAAAAATTTATTTACTTAATCTGTACTTTCTTTGTGGAAATAATTCGAGGTACGCCACTCCTCACCCAGCTATTTATTCTGTATTTCGGATTACCTTCAGTTGGGATAATGCTCTCTCCTTTTGTTGCAGCCTTAATTGGAATGGGTATTAATAGTGCTGCTTATCAGGCTGAATATTTTAGAGGAGCAATTCAATCTGTAAAAAAGGAACAATTGATTGCAGGCTATTCCCTGGGAATGAAACAATATCAGACTATTACGCATATTGTATTACCGCAGATGTTTCGTCTGGTAATTCCTTCCTGGTCAAATGAATTGATTTATTTATTAAAATATTCTTCGATGGCTTATATGATTCAAGCACCGGAAATAATGTCACAGGGCAGACTTATCGCTTCACGTAACTTCAGAACTTTTGAAGTCTTTGTCGTAGTTGCTTTAATCTATCTTATTCTGGTTCTGGCAGCCTCAAAAATGTTGGACTGGATGGAGAGGAGAGTTCGTATCCCAGGTTTATAGAAAAAGTAAAATAAAAAATGGGGATGGTGATAAAGAGGTAAAACAATATTAAAAATTCTAAATCATGTGATTAAAAAACTTTTTCAGGAGGAAATAAAAATATGTTTAAACAAATGTTTAATAAAAAAACTGTTCTTTTTTTTATCACTATTATTGCACTATTAATAACCATCTTTTCTTCTTCAATCGCTGCAGAAAAAATTATTGTAGGAACTTCAGCTGATTGGCCTCCTTTTGAATGGGTCGATGCCAATAACAATTTTGTGGGATTTGATATGGATCTGTTGAAAGTTATCGCTAAAAAACACGGCTATGAGATAGAGATACTTGATATCGGATTCGATTCTCTCATCCCTGCCCTTCAATCCGGAAAAGTAGATTTACTGGCAGCCGGTATGACTTTGACTGAAGAAAGAGCAGCTGTTGTAGATGCCTCTAATACCTATTGGGCAGGAAATCAAGGTGTTATGGTTCGGGAAGATTCTGAATTAAACATAGCGACTGCCCTGGCAGGAGGCTATTCTATTGGTGCCCAGAGAGGAACAACTCAAGCTGATTGGCTTGAAGACAATCTGGTACAAAAAGGAGTTAACGTAAAATCATTAGAATTGTATGAAACTAACGATCTGGGAATAATGGACCTGGTTAATAAGAGAATCGATGTATTTGTTGCCGATACTCCAGCAGCAGAAGCTTTTGAGAAAGGCAGTCCAATTAAAATAGTGGGAACTATCAATACTGAAGAGCAATATGTTTTCTTTGTACAAAAAGGTGACCCGAAAGGAATTCTTCCTGTGGTTAATGGAATATTAAGTGAAATTCAATTATCTTCAATCTGGAACAATCTGGTTAATGCCTATTTTATCGGCGATTTAACTAAAATTTCTGATTGCTATGCTAAAGCTCTTCCATTATTGGACGAAGACGTGGAGGCCTTTGCTCAGAATCTCGCACAATGTATGATGACTAAATAAGTTAATCATATCAACACATAAATTATAATATATTCATGATTCCATCGATACCACACTCAAAGGGGGTGCAAAGTATCTTCCAATGAGTGTGGTTGCATTAAAAATTATATTAAAATAGCCCCTTACTCCTGCCTTTATTTTTTTATTCCAAATCTGCTTAACTAAGGTTAATAGATTCTAACTATTATTTTTTTAAAAATGAGTTTTAATGATTTAATATCTTTATTATTACTAATAGAATTTTTATTATATTTTAGCGATTCTTAAAATCATTTTTTACTCCAATTGCTTACCTTTGATATCTCCCGTTTTATTAGTATATTTAAAACCATTTTAACTATATTATTATTTGAACTATGTATTTTTATAATTTTTTGTTATAATGAAAAAGTTTAATATTTGAAAGTGAATATATGGTACTTATGAAAGATAAAAAAGTCGTTTTTATACCATGTCAGACATACCAAGAGAAAGATATTTATTTTGCTTTAGACAGGGTGTTTGAAGAACTGGGTGGTCTTGATAGGTTCGTAAAACCTGGCCATAAAGTGTTGTTAAAAGTGAACTTATTGATGAAAAAACCTCCTGAGGCAGCTGTCACAACTCATCCTGCCCTGGTAGAAGCGCTTGTTAACAGAATTCATGCACTTGGTGCAGAAGTAATTATTGGTGATAGCCCTGGTGGCCCTTTTAACAAATCGTGGATTAAAGGCATCTACCATGAAAGCGGCATGGAAGAAGTAGCCCAAAAGACGGGTGCAAAACTTAACTGGAATTTTGAACAGGAGGAATTCCCTAACCCAGATGGTTTAATCCTTAAAAATATTACTCTTGCCAGGATGGTTAAAGAGGCTGATGTTATAATTTCTTTGGCTAAATTGAAAACACATGGTTTTACAATATATACGGGAGCTGTTAAAAATTTGTTTGGCACAATTCCGGGACTTCTAAAAGCTGAATATCATGTGAGAATGAGTGAGCTTAAAGATTTTTGTAATATGCTGGTTGATATTGCTGAATTTGTAAAACCTCAGTTGACTATTATGGATGCTATAACCGCTATGGAAGGAGCAGGCCCCTCTGCCGGTACTCCAAAACATGTTGGCCTGCTGGCAGCATCAACTAACCCGCATGCACTTGATCTGGCTTGTTGCCATCTGATAGGTCTTGAGCCAAAACGTGTTCTTACTTTGCAGAATGCTGTAGAAAGAGGGCTAATTCCTGACAATATTGAAGGTATTGAGATAACAGGTATAGATAAAAAAGATTTTAAGCCAATTCCTTTCAAAATCCCTGTTTCATCACATGGCAGACATATACCTATACCGTTACCAGCTGGACTGGATGCATTTTTGTATAAAATTCTACGACCTTTCCCTTTTTTCATCCATTCCAAATGTGTAGGTTGTGGTATTTGTGCCAGAGATTGTCCCGCTAAATGCATCAAAATGATCGACGGTAAGCCACATGCTGACTTATCCAGCTGTATACGATGTTTTTGCTGTCAGGAACTCTGCTCATATCAGGCTGTTGAGATTAGACGCGGCAAATTGTCGAAACTACTATTTCGCTAATTTAATAACTAAAATTCATCATCTTAAATGTTTTAGATAAAACTGTTGTGGTTTTCGCAATTCAGTTCTATGTTTTCTTACACTTTTTCTCAACTTATACATTTCAATATATAAACTTAGGCTCTTTTTAACCTCATTTTTAATTCTCTTTACCTGGTAAATAGTAGTATTTTATTTTTCATACTTTAATTGAGAAAAGATAGCTATAATATTAGGGTTATTTGTTATAACAAAAATTAATATAATTTCTTGCTTTATTTTTTATTAATGTTACAATTATTAAAAACGTAACACTAATTTAAATTAAAGGAGTAAATCATGTTCAACAAAAAGAAAGCTTCAATTATTATCTCTATTCTTTTTTTCAGTATCTTTATGTTTACAGGCTGGGCTTCTGAATTGAAAATTACTGATACTCTTAGCCGCGAAGTAGCTATACCTACTGAGATCAATCGTATTCTTGCAGTAGGCTGCTCCCTCAGAGAAACACTCTCTTTTGGGGTATCGGACAAAATTGTTGGGATTGAATACCGGGAAAAAGCTAAAACAGATGAAAAAGGAGCACCTCAAGGTTCAGAACTCTCTTATATGCTGGCTTTCCCTGAACTGTACGATCTACCTGTAGTCAACGTAGGTGTTGGAGGAAGTGAGTTTAATTATGAGATTATTATTGGATTAAACCCTGATATAATTTTTTTAGGTGCCAGTGACCCACAGAAGGTAGAAACCTTACAGAGTAAGACCGGTATTCCTGTTCTGGCGGTATATACCGATGCTACCGGTACCCCTAAACAGGACGAATTGTATTATAAATCTTTAAGGTTTATGGGCAAAGTTCTGGACAATGAAGAACGAGCAGAAGAACTCATCAATGACATTGAAGCATATAATCAAGACCTTACAGAGAGAACCAAAGGAGTTTCTGCTGATGAGAGAGTGTCGGTCTATATTGGTGGTAGAGCTTTTTATGGTTCCCATGGAATGACAGCCACTGACCCTCAATGGCCTTCATTCAATCTAACCAATGCTTTAAATGTAGCACATGAATTATCTGATATGAGTTCTGGTAAAAACATCGACAAAGAAGTACTGGTTGCCTGGGACCCGGAAGTAATTTTCTTATCCCCTGTCTCCTTGTCTATAATTGAGGGTGAATTACAATCCTCTCCCTTTAAAGAATTAAGAGCTGTTAAGGATGGTAAAGTGCATATTGTTCTTCCTTACTGCTGGTATACTTATAATAAGGAAAATGCACTGATTGATGCCTATTATGTTGGTAAAATAATCTATCCTGAACTTTTTGAAGATATTGACCTTGACCAGAAGGGTGTAGAAATCTTTAAAAAATTCTATGGAGATAGTGGTGAAAAAGCCTACTATGCTATCAAAGATAGATTTAATGCCTTTAAAGAATTCAACTAAACAAGAATTAATCTTTGAAAAATACAGTGGATAAAAATTTAACGGAACAATATACCAGGTTAAATCAGAAGAAAGTGTTGATAGGGGGCTTATTGCTCGTCCTTTTATGTCTGTTCAGCCTCCTATCTCTTTCTATTGGCGGCTATAGACTTTCCCTGTCCGAGATTTATCAGACTATAACTAACAGGAGTGATAGTGCAGCAGATCTGATAATCTGGAATATTCGCCTGCCAAGGATATTCGCAGCCCTTATTGCGGGAATTTCATTATCGGTTTCTGGTGCTGTAATGCAATGTACTCTCAGAAACCCTCTTGCTTCCCCTTACACTATGGGCATTTCGCATGGCGCTATGTTTGGAGCAGGCCTTGCTATGATTCTATTCGGAATAGGCGGAGCAGATAGTACCGGGAAAATATTTATTAGCAGCCCTTACCTGATAACTGTTTTCGCTTTTTTGGGCTCCTTGATAGCTGTTTCAGTAATACTGTTACTTGCAAAGATAAAAAGTTTTGCCCCTGAGGCTATTGTTCTGGCAGGGGTAGCCATGAGTTCACTATTTACTGCCGGTACTATGCTGATGCAATATTTTGCCAATGACCTGCAGCTGGCGGCCATGGTGTACTGGACCTTTGGCGATCTAGGAAGGCCTAACTGGCCAGAGGTCGGTTTAATGAGTATTGTTATGCTCCTTTCCATAGCTTATTTTATTTATCAGCGCTGGGAATATAATGCTTTGGAAAGCGGTGAGGAGAGCGCCAAATCACTGGGAGTAAATACTGAAAAAACAAGACTTTTGGGATTGCTGGTAGCCTCTATTCTGGTATCTATCAATGTTTCATTCCTGGGTATTATTGGTTTTGTAGGATTAATATGCCCGCATCTGGTTAGAATTTTGATAGGTGGTGACTACCGATATCTAATTCCTATTTCCGCCTTGATGGGTGCATTATTATTACTAATTTCAGATACGGTTGCACGCATTATTATATCTCCTCTGGTTTTACCGGTGGGGATACTGACCTCTTTTATGGGTGCACCGGTCTTTCTTTACCTGCTTATAAAAAGGTATAAGTGATATAGTTTTTTGATATCCTGTTTTTTTATATTCTTTATATACACATCAAAAAATTAAAATTTGGATTAATAACAAACAATAAAATGATTAATTATACAAAGACTCTAAAAATAAATTATTAGGGTGATTACCGATGATTCTTTCAGTAGACGGAATTGAGTTCTCCTATCCGAGCAAAAAAGTTTTAGAGAAGATCAAATTTACAGTTAATAGAGGCGAAGTTGTTTCTATTCTGGGAATTAATGGAGCTGGAAAGTCAACCTTATTAAAATGTATCAACAGAATATTAAGGCCCCAGGAAGGAACAGTATATATAGATGAATTTGATTTGAAAAAATTGAATAGTAAAAAGATTGCTCAAAAAATGGCTTATGTTCCTCAAAATACCAATGGAAATAATTTCATGACCGTTTTCGATACTGTACTTTTGGGCAGAAAACCATACATAAAATGGGAAGCTTCGGAAAAAGATTTAGAGATTACTAGTAATATTTTAAAACTTATGCAACTTGAAAAGTATGCTTTACGTAACGCCTTTGAGCTAAGTGGTGGTGAATTCCAGAAAGTTATCATAGCCAGAGCACTGGTTCAGGAGCCAAGGGTGCTCTTATTAGATGAACCGGCAAATAATCTTGATTTAAAGAACCAGCTAGAAGTTATGGAATTGATAAGATACATTGCTAAAACAAAGAATATCTCTTGTCTTATGGTTATTCATGATTTGAATCTGGCGCTCAGATTTTCAGATAAGTTTATCATGTTAAAAGATGAAAAGATTTTTTCAGAAGGTGACAGCGAAATAATAAATTCACAGAATATCAAAGAAGTATTCAATGTTGACGCATATGTTGATAAATATAATGGTATACCTATTGTAGTTTTAGCATAAATGCTATTATCTTTTAATAATTTTTGTTTTTTCTTTTGTTCGATTGAAAAGATTTAAATGATAAAACTTACAAAATTATGTTTTCTTATTTCCTTTAAAAATAAAAAATACTTTGAACAGTTTTCTGTTTTAAAAATTAAATATAAGTCCTTACTTGACAGAACTTATTATAAGATACTATATTATATATCTGTAATATAAAAATTTAATAGAGCTTTAGCTATTAGCAATCATGGTTCAGAGATGATTAAAAAGGAAAACGGTGCAAGGCCGTTGCTGTTGTCGCATCTGTAACCAGCATTATTCCCGCTATTATTCACTGCCCATCAGGTGGGAAGGATAATATCAAAAGGGGCTGGAAGCCAGAAGACTTACCATGATTGACTGCTTGGAAAACCTCCGACATAGAGGGGAAGCAAAATATTGTATTTGAAGAACCATTTGAGCTGCCTTCTAATCAGGAGGCAGCTTTTTTATTTTAAAAAAGGGTGGTGGTTATCAATTTACATTTTATTTAATGAGAAAAATTAACATAATATAAAGGAGTTTAGTATGTTTAAAAAAACATTTTTTTTCATTACGCTAACTATTACGCTTTTAATACTTTTGTGCTCTTTAACAAATAATATTTTTGCATCCGAAAATGAGATAAGTATTTTTTCTTTAGAAGAAATAATAGTTATTGCTTCAAAATTTCCAGAAAGGTTATTTGATTCACCTGCCAGTGTAGAGGTAATAAATGAAGAGCAAATTTTTAATACCAAAGCAGAGAATTTAGCTTCTATTTTAAAAAATATTGTCGGAGTAGAAATAACAGATTATGGCACTCCCGGTGATATTAAATCAATAAGCATTAGGGGTTCCTCTCCCGAACAGGTCCTGGTATTGATTGATGGGCAGGTAGCCAATGGTGTACAGACAGGTAAAATTGACCTCGGTTTAATACCGGCAGCTATGATAGAAAAGATTGAAATTTACCGTGGACCCGCTTCTGCCCTCTATGGAGCAAATGCCCTGGGTGGTGTAATTAATATTATTACTAAAAAGGGTGGCAAAAAAGAAGGAACATTAAGCATACATTATGGTAATTTCCATACTCAGAAATACAATGTTTCATACCAGGACAGAATTGATGATTATACCTATTTTTTAACAGGAGAGTATTTTAAAACTGAAGGAAGCAGAGAAAACAGTCAATTAGAAAAATTTTCTTTTATGAGTAGAGTTTCTAAAGAAATTGACTCTCAAAGCAAACTGGATTTAATTCTCCGTTTCAATGACCATCAGAGAGGCGTACCTGGTTCGCTTGATTTCCCCTCTCCTAATGCCTGGCAAAATGACCGTACTTTTAGTATGAATATAAACTGGCAAAAAACAGAGGAAGACAGAGATTACAATATAATGGCCTGGTATGATTTTCATAAACTCTCTTATGACAACCCGGATGAATGGGGATATAAGGGCACCTCTATACATAAAAATAATAGTAGCGGAATCTCTTTTGACAGTACTTATTACGATTTCACTTTTGGAAACCAGAAAGAATCTGCCTATACTCATGCCTTAACCTGGGGCGGTGATATCAGTTATAACTGGACAGACAGTACCGATATTGGTAAACATCAAGGTCTACAGGGCGCCGTCTTTATTCAGGATGTCTGGCAAATAAAAGAAAAACTTTCTGCCACTGCTGGACTTCGTTATGATTACAATCAATTATTTGCAGGGCAATTAAATCCCAGAATTGGCTTAAACTACAAACTGCAGGACGAACTTAGCCTTCATATGTCTGTTAGCCGTGCCTATAGGGCACCTAATTATAATGACCTTTACTGGCCTGAAGATGGTTTTGTAGGCGGAAATACAAATCTGCAACCGGAAATAGCATGGGCTTATGAGGCGGGAATGCGCTTTAAAAATAAAAAAGGTGATACTCAAGCTGAGCTGAATATATTTAGAAAAAATGTAAAAGACCTGATCAATTGGGCTGCTGATTCTGATGGAATATGGCGGCCATCCAATATTGGAACTGCAAGAGTAGATGGTTTAGAATTCATCACCCAAAAAGATTTTAATAATCACCTGACCGCTAACTTTAACTATACTTATTTAAATGCTATAGATCTTGAATCAGACACTCAATTAAAACCAAAGCACAAATATGGACTTGGCTTAACTTATTCTGATCAGTTTGGAAAAAACAATGATGATTTTGTAATTAACCTGGATGGCTACCTGGTTGCTGGCAGACCTGACAATCAAGAAGCTTATTATCTCTTTGATATAAATGCAGCAAGAGATTTTTCATTAGGAAAGGATAAAAATAAAAAGGTTAATTTAAGTTTTTCTGTCAAAAACATATTCAATCAGAAACCGGAGCTGATTAGCGGCTATCCGATTCAGGGTAGAACCTATCTACTGGGTATCAGTACCAGATTTTAAATAAAAATAAGAGTGGGGATAGTCTATATTTTTTGGACTATCCCTCTCCTTCTTTAAGAGAATGGAAAATAGATTTTTTATCTTTGCTTTAATAATTTCTTTAATATTTCATTATTGGGCTATTATGTTCTTTTCTGATATTGCAACTAGCTGGAAATATCTGGAAAATAAAAATGAAATAATTGTCTCAGCAAGTATAGATTTTTTTAAGCCATCTTCTTCCAGGCCGCCCGACGAAGAAGAGTTTGACACACCATACTTAAATAAAGAATCAGCTCTTGCTGAAACAAACCGATCAGAAGAGATTGAGTTACCAGAGGAAATTTTTGAAAAAGAAGAACTTTATAAGAAAGAGATTTCCGTTACCGAACAATACTTATCAGAAACAGAAGAAATTCTTATAGACGAAATGCCTTCCCATAACCATATAATTAATGAGCGGGATGAATCTGAAAACAATTATATTAAAGAGGAAACAAACAAAACCGATGACCTGATTTCGGTTAAAACGAAGGACTCTGTTATGATAGAACAAGCTCAGGAAAATATTTATGAGAAAAAGTTAATGGCTGAAGAGAAGGTAGAGCTCAAACAATCCCAAAATGATTCTCCCCTTGACTTAACAAGTATCGATTTAAATAATGAATCTATCATTGCTCCAAAAGTAATCTCTTACCAACCACCAGAATATCCCGACAATT
Source organism: Atribacterota bacterium (assembly GCA_040774925.1). Lineage (GTDB taxonomy): Bacteria > Atribacterota > Phoenicimicrobiia > Phoenicimicrobiales > Stramentimicrobiaceae > Stramentimicrobium. The sequence goes on from JAXGTM010000008.1 coordinate 12,624, forward strand.
TTAGACGGAGAGGTATTGAGGGAAGAGTACAAATTAAGGCATTGATTGACAAAAAAGGAGATATTATTGAAATTGTAGTAGATACCTCCTCAGGTTATCCCGGTTTTGACCGGAATGCTATTGAAGCAATTTCAAAATGGAAATTTCATCCAGCCTATTATAACAATGAGGAAAAAGACTGTTGGGTATTAATTCCGATAATTTTTCAATTAAAATAGATTTAGAAAGAGGATAATAGATGAAGATATTAATTGAACAGGGAGGAATTGTGATATATCCCCTTTTAACCCTCTCTGTTATTACTTTAGCAATAATTATAGAACGTTTCTTTTATTTTATTAGAATCAGAAAAAATATTCCTGATAAACTGATGTCCAAAATTAAGAATAATTTACAATATGCTAATTCGATGGATGAAATCAGTTTTTTAAAAAATTCTCCCAACCCCATATGTCATGTTTTATACAGTGGAATCGCAGCCTGGAGAGAGAATAGTTTAAAAATTGAAAGAGCTATGGAAGAAACAAAATTGATAGAATTTCCTAAAATGGAGAAAAGACTTACTCTGTTGCATTTTATAGCAAAGATAAGTCCTTCGCTGGGATTACTGGGAACGGTTACCGGAATGATAAAGACTTTCCATTTCCTGTCTTTAGATATTGAACCACAATTATTGGCACAGGGAATATCTGAAGCACTAATTACTACCGCTTTTGGACTGAGCCTTTCTATTCCCGCTTTTGCCGCTTATTATTATTTTATGAATAAAATAGAAAATTTGATAAAACATGCTGAAAAAAGAGAACTGGAATTAATTAACTATATACAAAAACTGGGTAATAAAGATGCGCAAATACAGGCTTAAAAGAATTGATGATATGGAAATAAATATTGCTTCTCTTGTCGATATAATTTTTCTCCTACTCCTTTTTTTTATTGTTGCCTCAACTCTTGATACAGGTACTATTAGGGCAACTTTAAGACTTCCTAGCTCTGGAGAACTCTCCAATATTGAGAAGATAGAATCAATCACTCTTTTTCTAGATAGAGAAGGGGCAATCTACTCAGAAAAAGAGCATCTATCCTGGGATTATCTGTCATCTTATTTAAGAGAAAATATTGTGGGTACAGATGGAGGTATAGATGTGTATGCTGATAAAGAAGTAGATTTTGATTATGTAGCAAAAATAATAATTGCTGGAAGTGAGTTGGGAATCGAAAAGATAAATTTTCTTTTACAACGAGAGTATTCAGATTAATTTTTTCTGAAAAGATGTGCGGAGAGGATAATAATATAATTTTGTTTTTTTAGATGCCGTATCAATTGAGTTATGTTACACATCATATCTATTGATTAGTATTATTTTCACCGGACATTCCAATGCCACAAATTTCTTCCCCGCAGAAAGGGCATTTCCCATCTTTAATCTTGTTGTTAGTAGAAAAATATTTCCTGTTGATAATTGTTTTATCACAAGAAGGACAGAACGTATTCTCCCCTTCCCCTACATTTCCTTCATATACATAAAGCAGCCCTTTATCCTTACCTATTTTATATGCTCTCTGCAGAGTAGATACTGGTGTAGGAGGAGTATCATTCAATTTATAGGTTGGATAAAAAGCAGAAATGTGCCAGGGAATTCCTTTATCAATATCAACAATAAATTGGGCAATTTCTCCCAGCTCATCATCTCCGTCATTGTAGCCAGGGATAATTAGAGTAGTAATTTCAATCCAGATTCCCAGCTCATAGTATTGCTTAATTCTCTCTAATACCGGCTCTAATCTGGCACCACAAATTTTCCGATAAAAATTTTCACTCATCGCTTTTAAATCGATATTTGCTGCATCAAGATATGGTGCAATATGGTTCAATGCTTCAGGACTTATGTATCCATTGGTAACAAAAATGTTTTTTAAACCATTATTTTTTGCTAGTTGGGCTATCTCCAAGGCAGTTTCATAGTAAATGGTTGGTTCTGTATATGTATAAGATATAGAAAGGCATCCACTCTCCTGAGCATGCTGTACTATTCTTTCAGGAGATATAAGTTCACCTCCTATCTTCTTTTCGCTACTCAGCTGAGATATTGACCAGTTCTGACAATGCAAGCAACGAAAGTTACATCCCATAGCAGCAATGGAATAAGAAAGAGAACCGGGGAAAAAGTGGAACAATGGTTTTTTTTCAATCGGGTCTATATGTGCAGCAATCAATCTTCTATAATTTAAACTACGCAAAACCCCTGCCTGATTTTCCCTCACTTCGCATATACCTCTTTTGCCTGTTAATATTGTGCAATAATGAGAGCAAAGCAAGCATTTTACTCTTTCCTCTTCTAATTTTTTATAGAATAGAGCTTCCTGTACCATTTTTAATCTCTTCCTGAATGTTAAATACCTATTGCCAACCGCAATGCCAGAAATTCTGGAAGATTAGCTTCATTGATTCTATCTTGAGTTCTGGCAATTGGATAATCTATTCGTTTAATAGATACTTTTCCCTTTTCATAATCAAAAATAACAAAACAAGCCTGAGGATTCCCATCTCTTGGCTGACCAACACTCCCACAATTAATGATATAGCTGTGATTATCGTCTAATATAAATTCTTTTCCTTCAGCTGCTTCGTGATATTGGGTAATTTTATTTTCACGGTGAAAGGTGAAGTACCCCGCAATATGGCTATGCCCAACAAAATATATTTTAAAATCAAATGTGAGGAATATCTCCTCTGCGGTCTGCTGATCTAAAATATATTCCCACAATGGCTGTCGGGGGCTGCCATGGACTCCCAATATGTTTTTATCAATATCAAATTTTTTGGGTAAATTTTCAAGGAATTGTAATTCTTGCTCATCTAATTGTTTTTTAGTCCAGAGCAAAGATTGTTTTGCATCACCACTGAAGTATTGCAAATCTAATTCTCCGGTTAAACCCCCTTCGTGATTTCCTTTAATACAGGTACAATTTAATTCTTTCATTTTTTCTATACAAAAAACCGGGTCTGCGCCATATCCGACAATATCCCCTAAGCAGAATACCTGTTCAACACTATATAATTCAGCTAAAACAGTCTCAAGTGCTTCTCTATTACTGTGGATATCAGAAATAATTCCAATCCTCAAAAAAATACCCTCATATCAATATATATTTGAATTATTCAATTAAATTAAATGGCATTTATATGTTTGTCAAAAATGGTCATCTTAGGTATAAGAATATCTTCTAGTTTGATAGAAAAATTTTTTACAACAAAGTAGCTGTTAGTATATAAAACCTTATAAAATAGGGAGTAGAGCATATGTCGAAAGAAAAATCTTTCGGAAACTTGTGTCATTATTTTAAAAAATAAAAAAATTGTTCCAGTAAATCACCATGTAACCCTTTACAGATAAGGTGATGGTTAGCTATTGATTTATCCAGGAATTCAGCAACAGCTATTTTTAGAGATACCTGTAATTGTGTACGGCACATATCTTGAGAATCTAAACTGTTTACAATTTCACCCTCTGAGATAAAATACTTATCTGCATTTCCATCAAGCTTAAAGATTGTTACAGGACCTTTTTCTACTTTACCTCTTACTGCAATGCCTAAACCAGATTCAAAATGAATATCCCAGCTAAAACTATCACACATATCAAGTGGAATGGTGCAATGTGAAAATATAATCTTATTCTCTTCTATATCGACACAGGATGGATTAGCCATGAATACCGGCTCATCTGTTATTTGCCTCAGTATAATCATAGAGATTAGAGATGGGATATCACCTTCGCATCCGGCTATTAGTCCCTCCTGATTCAATAAGGAGAGGGCAAGACAGCCTGTATTTTTATAAAAATCGAGCAGTTCAAAGCATCGTAAAGTAATTGCATTAAATTTATATTCTGCCATTAAATTCTTTAAACCCTGATATATTTTTAGTGACTGTTTTAATGTTTCTTCTTTAAGTCCCTTAAAAGAAATATTAATCGGAGAAGGCTCGGGATCCTTTATTTGATCTATATGTCTTACCATCTCTTCTATAGGTATATCGAATATCTTCATTCCTAACTTTTTTCTTATAGCATTATAATCAGCTCCACTGGCAATGAGCCATTCAGACGGTTTATCAAGAACACCAATTCGATATTGGCGACAAATATTTTTTGTTTCAAATATTTTTCTTATCTCTTTCAATCTTTTAGAGATAGAAACTTCAGATCCATGAAGGATTTCAACTTTTTCATCTCTTTTTTGAAGATAAGTTTTAATTTCCAGAGCAGCTGGTAATGAATTGTTTAGACAACTGGTCAATAAAAGATATGGAGGAGGAAATTGCTGGTAAATACGTTTAAATTTTTCCTCTACACCACCAGATTTAATAAAAATTATTGGTAAAATATTACCTTTTTTTATTTCTGCAGGACCAACTTGTGTTAACTCTTCTCCAAGATGTTTTTCTATTGTATTTAAAAATGGTTTCAAGGAAAGATCTGCTCTTTCTTCATCTATAAGATTAGAAACAAGATGGTAACAACCAAATTCCAATTTCACTCACCTCTAATATATTATATGTACGAACAATGACTTATAAAGCAGAGAAAAACATTATTAGCAACCCATCACAGCTATAGCAGCACCACCCCTGCCTATATGGACACTGAGAGCAGGAGAGCCTTCTGCTATAAAAATTTCTGCATCAGGAAAACGAATTTTTAATTCTTGCTGATACCATTTAGCAATGTTTATATCCTGGACATGAGCAATGGCAAAATGGGGATTTTTTACACTATCGGCAAATTGACAAGCGAGCTCCAACGTCTTTTCAGATAATCTGCGAAGGCCTACTACTTTCGCTGCTTCTTCAAAAACCCCCTCTTCATTTAGAGTTATTACAGGTTTTAGGTTTATTAAAGAACCTATAAAACCTTTCATCTTGTCTAGACGTCCACTTCTTATCAGATACTCTAATGTCGGAATACTGACAAATATTTTACTATTTTCTATATGGTAATTTAACCTTTCTAACAACTCTTCTAAGGGTATTCCTTCCTCAATTAAACGGGCAGCTTGCAAAACAATTAAACCAAGACCCACAGAACTAGTCTTTGCATCTATCACTTTAATCTTTTCATGATATTTATTTTTCCTACCAGCAACACAGGCAGACTGGTATGTGCCGCTTAGTTTTCCTGATAGATGAATAGAAATAATAGAATCTTTGGTTTCACCGAGTTCCTGAAAAACATCCTCGAAATATTGATAAGGAGGTTGAGAAGTGGTAACATGGGCACTTTTGCTCTCCAGAAAATTTACTACTTCTTTTGCAGAAATATTTACTCTATCTAAGAAATTTTGTTCATCAATCTGTACGGCAATAGGTACTATTTTGATATTATATTTTTCGATTAATTCTTCTGGTAAATCACAGGTAGAGTCTGCCATCAGTCCTATTTTAGATGACTTAATTCTTTCTCTTACGTTAACTGCCTGTTCCCACATATCATCTATTTTAGTTTCCAGAATTGTACCGAAAACACTTATCTCCGCGAAAACTAAATCAGGATTATTTGTATGGATATGCACCCTTATTTGTTCTTTTGAACCAGCTACAACCTGGGAATTACCCATATTAATTAACTTTTCTCTAATAATTTCTCTATCTAAGTTTTCTCCTTCTAACAAGCATTCTGTACAATAACGGTATTGTGAATTTTCCAAATTTCTGATATAGGATTCATTTCGAGAAATATTTGAAGAAGCAGGTGTATCGGGATTAATATTTCTTAACTTGCCAAATTCAATATAATCTACTATTCCTTCCAATAAATTGACAAAACCCTCTGCCCCGGCATCCACTACTCCCGCATGTTTTAAGACTGCAAGTTTTTCAGGTGTTTCTAACAGTGATTTTCTTGCTTTATTTAAAGAACTTTTAAATAATTCAACGAAATCAGGTGTTTTATGTGCAAGCTGGTTAATATAATGAGCCCAGTCTCTAATAACAGTAATAATAGTTCCTTCGCATGGTTCAGCAATAGCCATATCTGCCTGTTCTGCCGCTTTTAAAGCAGCCTGAGAAAAGGATACGGTATTAAGTCGATTCATACCACGCGTAGCCTCAGCAAGACCTTGAAAAAACTGAGCAAGTATAGCCCCAGAATTACCTCTGGCACCTTTCAATGCTGATTTAGCTATGCGTTGAATGGTTAAATCAAAAGAGCTTTGATAAAAATCCTGTACACCCTCTACGATATTATTCATAGTTATGGCTAAATTTGTACCCGTATCGCCATCTGCGACAGGAAAAACATTTATATTGTTCAGATGCTCTTTGTTTTGTATGATACGCTGAGCCGAAGTCATTATAAACCTTTTAAAACGAATTCCATTAATATACTTAATCTGTATTTTCATAATGGTATCTTCACCTTGTTACAAGATAGTATCTATGGTGTTAAAAAGTTTTTAAATTACATATATAGAATTGTATATATAAGTATATCAGTATATATTGCATCTGTACATAAACTGACTTTACTGTTATTTAAGAACATCTAAGGTATTTTATTATGATATATAATTCATCTTTTTATAAATACCTTACTTTGAAAACATTTTTTCCAACTTATATTGCGCTGGTATTAACACTTTTTTATACTAACCATTTTTAAAAAAGTAAAACAAATATATCAAGCTATATTTAAAAACATCCGTTTTATCAGTAATTGGCAAGGTATTGATCTAATTCCCAATTATAGACCTGAAGATTATACAAATCCCATTCTTTATATTTAGCTCTCAAATAATTTTCAACAATATGATTAGTCAACCCCTTATGTAGGATCTTATCTTTTTCGAATTCTTGCAAAGCTTCTTTTAGATTTGATGGAAGACATTCGATCCCATACTTTTTAAGCTTTTTTTCATCCATGTCATACATATTTTCATTTACAGGATCCGGGGGCATAATTTTTTTCTGAATACCGTCAATACCTGCTGTAAGAATTACTGCAAAAGATAGGTATGGGTTACAAGCTGGATCTGGACATCTGAATTCAATTCTGGCAGCATCACCGTTTCTCACTGTTGGTATCCTGATTAAAGGACTGCGGTTACGGTGTGACCAGGCAATATGGACAGGAGCTTCATATCCTGAAGTTAAACGTTTATAAGAATTAACCAGGGGATTCGTTATAGCAGCCAATCCTTTGGCATGTTTTATTATTCCACCAATAAAATAAATTGCTTCTTTGCTCAAACCGTATTTCCCATTGGGATCATAGAAAGCATTCTCCCCGTCTTTGAAGAGAGAGATATTGGTATGCATACCAGAACCAGGAATGCCGTATACAGGTTTAGGCATAAATGTGACATGTAAATTGTGCCACATAGCAATAGTCTTGCTGGTCAATTTCAATACCATAATACGGTCAGCAGTAGTAATGCCATCAGAATATTTAAAATCTATTTCATGCTGACCCGGCCCAACTTCATGGTGAGAGGTATTTACTTCAAAACCCAGCTTCTCTAAAGTTATCACCATATCTCGACGCAGCTCTTCACCTAAATCTATCGGAGAGAGGTCAAAATAGCTTGCTCGATCTTTAGTTTTAGTAGTTGGCCTATTCTGCTCATCCCTCTCAAAAATATAAAACTCCATTTCCGGACCAAAATTGGCAGTATACCCCATATTATTTATCTCAGCCAGAACTCTTTTTAGGTTAGTTCTCGCACAACCTTCAAAAGGAGTCTTGTCGGGATTCATAATATCGCAAATGATTCTGGCAACATATTTATCCTCTTCCCATGGGTTTACCATAAAAGTATCCAGGTCTGGTTGTAAGAACATATCGGATTCCTCAATCCGGCAAAAACCCTGAACTGTTGAACCATCAAACATAATATTTCCATTTAAAGCCTCTTCAAAGTCTCTGATAGGTACCTCAACATTTTTTGGAATCCCCATTATATCAGTAAACTTTAACCGAACAAATCTAGTTTTTAACTCTTCTGCTTTTTTCAAAATCATCTTTTTCGTTGTCTCCGACATGATTACATATCTCCCTTAACATTGGTTTATAAAACAATTTTTAAAAATTATTTACCCCTTTTAATCTTCACGAAAGGAATCCAGCACTTTTAAATAGTTCACTCTTTCCCACAATGCTGGATGAGATGTTGCTTTATGACTCATAATACCATAGATTTCATGGAAGGAACTATATCCATGGTTACTTAGCCATCCTTCTACATCTTTCAATAAAGATTGCAAATAACCCGCACCTCTTTCCAATAAAGCGGAAGCTATCATAGCCACATTTGCCCCAGACATTATACTCTTTATTATATCTTCGGCTGTATGCACTCCTCCAGTAATAGCTATATCTGCACCTAATCTACCGAATAAAATGGCAGCCCATCTTATCCTTGAGCGCAATTCTTCAGAATTACTCAATCTGAGCATAGGCTCTATTTTCATTTTATCCAGATTAATGTCCGGCTGATAGAAACGATTAAATAAAACTAATGCACTTGCACCAGCATCAACTAATTTTCTACTCATATTCGGTATTGAGCTTAGATAAGGATGTATCTTTACTGCTACTGGAATAGCTACACTTCTGGAAACTTCATCCACGAGCTCTAAATAGTGCTCTTCAATTTTTTGCCCATCTATTTCCGGGTCAGTAGGTAGAAAATATATATTTAACTCTATAGCATCAACACCGGCTTCTTCCATAGCAATAGCGTTATTTATCCATCCACCAACTGATATCCCATTAAGACTGCCGATTATTGGAATATTGACTTTTTCTTTTACCTCTTCAATAAAGGACATATATTTTTCAGGAGTCAGCTTATCCCTCACTACTTCAAAATAGTAATCGAGATATCTCTGGTAGCCTCCCTTTTCATATAATAACGAATGGCTGAGCTCCGATTGTGTCGCTTGTTCTTCAAAAAAAGATGGTAATACTACAGCTGCAGCACCATTTTTTTCTAATAGTTTTATCTTTTCAATGTTTTCTCCTAATGGAGATGATGCAATTACGATAGGGTTTTTTAATTTTAGGCCCATATAATTTACTTTTAAATCAACCATTAAAATTTCCTCCTTACAATTTATAGTTTTCGATAAAGACTTCCTTTATCTCTATTTTGATAGTAAATCTTCCGATCTATCTGAGAGGATTCTGTAAATATCTAAAATATCCTGATGGCTTTTCTGTGCTTTGGTTCTATCTAAAATGATTTTTCTATTAAATTGATCTTCAAAAATAATAAATGGTTCATCACAATTTTCTGTTTTTTCAACCAGCTCACGCATATTCCAGATTTTTTCCCCATTAACCTGTTCTATTACCAGGTTACTAATATTTTGATATCCCTGATTAACATCTGCCGCAAGAATTTTCAACAAAACTACTACTTCCTGGTCATCCCTTTCAGGGAAATTATCCATTAAAATACAAGCCAGTTCACGAGGTGCAGATTGATACCATTGTGAACCCCATATATTCAGCAAATCTTTAGTTAAAGGACAGAATACTAACCCTCCATATATATAATAAGTTGGAAGTGTTTCAAATTGCTCCATTGGTACCAGACGGTCTTTTATTAATGAACGAGAAAGATTGATTTTTTTCTCTATTTTTTCTCCTTCCCTTAAAATAGTTAATTTTATATCTTCTCCTATCTGTTTCTGCTGAATTACATAATTTAATTGTGTTCTCTCATTTGGCCTGAATTCTATAGTTCCATCATTTCCAATCGAATAATCTTCAACAGCAAGTAATACATCGTTAATCTGCAAAGTCCCATCAGAAGGTCCTCCTGGAACAATCTGATTAATCAGAACCCCATTCATTCCTGATTCCATCTGATAATATCTTCTCAGATCTTCATTTTCCATATCCTGTAGTCCTATTCCCAGACTCGGATAGCCATCCAGAGTGCCATCTTCCAGATCAGTAAAAAAATGATGAATTACAGGTACGGGAACCATGTAGCCAATATTCTGGGCAGAAGACATTCCCTGCATAACTACTCCCACAATCTTTTCATCAACCAGAACTGGTCCTCCACTATTACCAGGGTTAATTGCTGCATCAATCTGTCCAGCTAAAAATATAGATGAACTGTGTACATAGGGTTGATGTTCAATGCGGGAAATAACACCCTTGGTAATACTTAACATATCTCCACCTACCGGAAATCCGTACACCAGGACTTCTTGTTGTGTTTCAGGTAATTCACCAAAAGAGAGTGCTGGAACTCCCTCAAAAAAATCAGGTTCCTCAACAGTCAACAATGCTAAATCTGTTAAATGAGATACAGCTACTACTTTTGCCCGATACCTTTGCGTGTCACCATATTTACGAACCTGTAAAAAAGTCTCATTACTGACAACATGAGCATTTGTTAAAATTAAATTGTTCTCTATTATACAGCCAGAACCGGTACTTGAACGTGGTCCTTGCATACTCCAGGGATTGTAATAATCAGGATAATTACTAACAGTATAGACCTTAACAATAGCCTCTCTAACATCTGTTTGCGCTAGAGAAAAGCAGTTTAAAGAAGTCATTAATACCAGTATGGTGATAATTATATTAAATTTTCTTTTATTTGTGGAACTAATTTTGGCAAATAAATTCGTTTTTAGCATAATTCCCTACCTCATTTCGAACTAATATCATTGAATAAAAATAATTTCTATAAGTCAATCTTATTGCTTTTCACCCATAACATTCTGCCATTCTCAAATATGGCTTTAATCAACTGCTGATCATTTAAGTAGCTTATATGGGCAGAAACAGTTATGTGTGTTAAAACAAATTGTACACTAGATAGCTGTAATTTAAAATCATTTATTAACAATTGTATTATATCTTCCCGGGCAACCGGTTGAGCACAATAGTTCAGAATTTTTTCATTTACCTCTTCTAAATTCTTTCTGTTTACCCTGATTAAATCTGTTAGAACATCTGTAGGTTGAGCATGTGAAGGAACAAATAGTTTAGCAGAAATATTTTCTAAAAATGAATAGGTGTTCAAGGTTTTTGTAATATCACTTCTTACAGTTATACCATATTTATCAATAATTTCAGCAGAAAATAAACTATCAGCAATAAATAATATTTCATCAGGAGTCTTAATACCCACCATTTGAATGAAATGCCCTTCCAGAGGAACAGATTCTAAGCGAGTATCTCCAATAAAACCTTTAACATCAAAAGTTTTTGTTACAACTGAGGGTTGTGCCTGTAAAAACTTGTTTTTAAGTGACTTAAATGGGGAAGCTCCCCACAATAAAAAAGGTTCTAAAGAAGGTTCATTTATAAAAATTGATTCCAGAGGTGTAGCCAGGATATCACAACCGGTCTTTTTTTGTAAATAGGAATTACCACCAATGTGATCAGCATTGGAATGAGTATTTACAATTCTCTTTAATTTCCACCCCTTTTCCTCTAAGGCTCGGAATATTTTCCTGCCGGCATTCTCGTCATTTCCGCTATCGATAAGAGTGGCATTTTCCCCCTCGGTGTAAACACCTAAATTAGTTTGACCTGTAATGTAGTAGGTATTTTCTCCAACCTGTATAATCTCCATATTTAACTCCCATAATTATCGATAATAAACAACTGTTTATATATTTTAGTTATACTATATTTAACTATTATTTTTTTCTAAATATTAATTTTCATCTGATCACACGCCAGTATAACTTCAGGAAATAATTCATTAAAATTACTTTCCCTTTGCATTGTGTCGCTACCAATATGTGTAAAAATTATATTATCAATACCATATTCTCTACACCACTCTATTTGAGATGGTACTGTGGTATGACCCAGGAGCATTTCTCCATCTTTTCTTATTAGATTTTTGTTAATCGTTGAGCCATCCCCAATATATAAATCAACACCCGCTAAAATATGGTCTGCAGAAATTATATCGACCAGGTCCGGATTATATATAATGACTATCTCCTCTGGTAGTTTAATTTTAAATCCAACCGCCGGACAATTTATAGAGTGAAGCACCCGGTATGGTAATATCTGAAATGGACCAAGAGAAAAATCTTGATAAGGCGTAAAAACACTTGAATGAACTGGCTTATATTTCCCATAAGTTAAGGTCTCCTTGGTTAAATATACGGGAACAACGGTTTCCACCTCTTCCAAAGTCCATATATAGTGATCGGAATGGGCATGTGTAATTATTATAGCATCAGGTTTTAAAATACTTAAGTCATAGGCATGAATACGTCCGTAATCAATCAATAAACGAAAAGGATAGGAAGTAGAAGTTTGTAATAATAATGATGAATGGTAGTAATGGTTTTCGGTTTTTTCTTCAGTCTCTGCACGGGTACCCAAAAATGTCAATCTGGTCGTCATATCAATCCTTTAATATTTTTATATTTAATAGGTGTTTTTATCATTATATACATCTTTTTATTATGTTATCAAGTTACATAATACTACTTTTCAAATAAAATATTGCATTAGAATAATTAAGAAATATAAATAATATACACTCTGAAGAATTAAAGTATGGATAAGTATATTGAATTTAAGGAGATAGTAAAAAATTTGATGGAGAATACTTTAAGCCACCTGTATTTAACAGGTGGCTTATTATTATATCTTTGGTAAGTCCCGTAATGCTTTTTCAATTTCTTCTTTCGGGTATTCGTAATTTTCTAATCTACCCTCAAAAAATGACTGGTATGCTGCCATATCAACATGTCCATGTCCACTTAAAGTAACTAGAATTGTCTTTGCTTCACCTGTTTCTCTACATTTTATTGCTTCATCAATGGCTACGCGAAGAGCATGGTTCGATTCAGGAGCACTTATGATACCTTCACTTCTAGCAAAATCAACTCCAGCCTGGAAAGTCTCCAGCTGATGAACTGCTCTTGCTTCAATGAAACCAAGATTTTGCAGATGACTGATAATTGGTGCCATTCCATGATAACGTAATCCTCCGGCATGCACTAGGGGAGGTATAAATCCATGACCCAAAGTATACATTTTAAGTAATGGGGTCATCCCTGCTTCGTCTCCATAATCATAACTATAGGAACCTTTAGTTAAAACAGGGCAACTGGCCGGTTCAACGCATATAACTTTTAAATTCGGTTGTTTACCATCTATTTTGTCTTTAATATATGGCAAAAACATTCCAGCAAAATTTGAACCCCCGCCGACACATCCAATAATAATATCAGGGTATTCATCAATCTTTTCTAACATCTTTTTCGTTTCCAGACCTATTACTGTCTGATGCAACAAGACATGGTTTAGAACACTGCCAAGAGAATAATGTGTATCCTCTCTGCTGACAGCTTCTTCAACCGCTTCACTGATAGCTATAGAAAGACTGCCAGGACAATCAGGATCTTTTGCCAATATTTCCCGCCCTGTATTAGTGTGATTTGATGGGCTGGGAATACAGTCTGCACCCCATACCTGCATCATTACTCTCCTGTAGGGTTTCTGCTCATAACTTACCTTGACCATGTATACCTTTATCTCAATATCAAAACAGGCTCCAGCAAAAGCTAAAGCACTACCCCATTGGCCGGCACCTGTCTCAGTAGTAATGCGGTTAATTCCCTCTTTTTTATTATAATAAGCCTGTGCTACTGCTGTATTTGCCTTATGGCTACCTGAGCCGCTGCTTCCTTCATATTTATAGAATATTTTAGCCGGTGTTTTTAATGCTTTTTCCAGATTTCTCGCCCGAAAAAGTGTTGTTGGCCTCCATAGGCGATAAATATCTCTAACCTCATCTGGTATCTCAATCAACCTCTCTGTGCTCATTTCTTGCTTAATAAGTTCCATAGGAAAAAGAGGGGCTAAATCTTCCGGTTTTATAGGTTTTTTAGTCACAGGGTTTAATACTATGGGCATTGGCTCTGGTAAATCAGCCAAAACATTGTACCAATATCTTGGTATATCCTTCTCATCTAATATATATTTTACTTGTTCCATAATGATTTTCTTCTCCTTTCTTATTATTTAAGAATTTCAGTATTTAACATTTTTAATTGAT
>JAXGTM010000009.1:0-24136 GCA_040774925.1 Atribacterota bacterium
GAGCTTCTTCATCTTAAATACTGTACGTATATCCTTAGGTACACTGGAGAGATCTATATGGGCTAACTCTCCTGGTGCTACCCTCTCATAACGCTTTATGATTCTCTTATCCTTCTCTCTTAGAGGATAACGTCTCTTAATGGTCTTCCCCCGATAATCCGGACACCAAGTTAAGATACTTTCTCTAACATCAATGTTTCATATTCCTCCGGGCTATAGTAACCTAAAGAGGAATGCAACCTTTCTCGATTGTAAAAGACTTCAATGTATTCAAATATATCCCTTTGGGCTTCTCTTCTGGTCTGATAGGTAGTCTGATAAATCAATTCTACTTTCAAGGTACGGTAGAAACTCTCCATTACGGCATTATCCCAGCAGTTGCCTTTGCCGCTCATAGAACATAGTATACCATGTTTTAATAAATGAAGCTGGTATAGTTCACTGGCATACTGACTGCCCCGATCGGAATGGATGAGTAAGTCTGGTGAAAGATTCCGTTGCTTGACGGCCATATCCAGTGCGGCTATCACCAATTCCTTGGTTAATCTATTGCGTAGTGACCAGCTGATGATCTTACGGGAGAAGAGGTCCATGATGGTAGCCAGGTAAAGCCAGCCCTCAGCAGTCCAAATATAGGTGATATCGGCTACCCAGGATTTATTGGGTTTCTCAGCTGTAAAGTCACGATTCAAGTAATTAAAAGCTACCGGTTTGCTATGTGTGGAATCAGTGGTCGCCCTGTATTTCTTTTTAGCTACTGCTTGAATCTCTAATTCTCGCATCAGGCGTTCTACCTGCTTTTTACCTATGTGATAGCCTTCACGCAATAACTGCTGGTAGATACGGGGACTACCATAACGTTTGCGGCTCTTGTCATAGATTCTTCGTATTTCCTGTTTTAATTCCATATCTTTTATCTTTCTTTGACTGATTGGATACTTCAACCAATCATAATAGCCCGACCGGGAAACTTTCAGCACCTGGCACATCTTCCTAACACGGAATTCTCTCGTGTGCTCCCGGATAAAACAGTAATAATCTACGGTTTTTTGGTGAAGATGGCCAACGCTTTTTTTAGGATGTCACGCTCAATCTGAGTATCGGCAAGTTCTTTTTTTAATCTTCTGTTTTCTGCCTCCTGGGGAGTCAGGTTCTCCCTACCATGACCGGGGAAAGCCAATTCTCCTCGTTTACGGTACTGTGTGCGCCAGCGTTTCAGATTATGGGGAGATATTCCCAGATCCCGGGCAACCTCTTCTGTTGCCTTTCCTGAAGATAGACTGTACTCCACCGCCTCTTTCTTGAATTCCTCGCTGTACTGCCTTCTTTTTGTTTCCATATTACTTCTAACCTCCAATGGTTTCAATTATAGCTCTTATCTTGGTGTCCAGTAAAGCGGGGGAGGTTCAATAAACTATCATTAGAAGAAGAGCTTGCCGGTAAGAGGGTAAATTTGACCCAATTTGGACGGGCTATGAGTCAGCTTGGGATTCATATGATTGGGGCCAGATCACCTCAGGCCAAGGGGCGGATTGAACGCTTATGGCAAACTTTACAAAGCAGACTGACCGTAGAGTTAAAATGTCAGGGAATTAAAACATTACAGGAGACCAATATCTTTTTACGGGACTATATTACCAAATTCAATGCTCACTTTGCCCTAGAGGCAAAGGAAAAAAGCGCATTTAGATCAATTCCAAAAGGAATGAATATCGATCATATCCTATGTATAATCGAGAAACGCACCTATGATCGTGGAGGAGTCTTCTCCTTCTACCATAAACACTTTCAGATCTTAGAAAGAAAGGATCTCGCCCGTCTGCCTCATAAGGGGCGTATAGAGGTACTGGTAAGTCCCCGCTTCGGGCTTAAGGTACGCTATCTGGGGAATATCTATGATACAGTACCCTGTGATATAGCTAAGAAAGTAAAGAGAAGAGTTAAAGAAAAGAAGGTATGGGTGCCAGATGATTCACACTATTACAAATATGGTAAAAGATTGATGGAGAGAGTGAGCTTTGAGGAGAGTGAGCAAGAGATATTAGAAATGTTAGAAAATCTGTTTCTTGGGAGTATGGTTCAATAATTTATCAGATGAGTCTATGGTGGCCCTGTTTTAAGACAAGGCCACTGTTATTATTTCTTTGAAATGGCAGGTTATTTGGTTATGAGGTTTGCAGGTAAATAAATCATAAAAGGTGACATTATCTGGCGATAATTAACTGTCCTTTTAGGTGACATTTTCTAAAGTTATTGACAGATTTTTTAAATGTAAACTTCTTTTATAATATTAATGTTTTCCAAATTTTTTTTAAAGCAATCTAATCCCTTTGTGGGTGTGTGGCTATCATTCAAGATAGTGAAATTAATTAGTTTTTATAGGGATATCCATTGTTTATACACCTTCCTCTATCAGCCAATCCAATCCTAATTCTGTAAGCTTTCCTTTTAAGGGGATACTGGTATTCTCATCCCAACACATGATTTGATACCTTGTTTTTAATGCTTTTGAAAATGCTTCCTTATCGATTGCTCCGGTCCCATCCAGGATACCTCCTTTAAAATTTTCAAAAAATATTTCGGGTATTTTATCATCATTAATGCTAAATCCCTCTCTAAGATTAAATATTCTTGCCATATTTATCGATCTTTCTGCAACAAGCATCAATTCATACCATGATGTTCTCCAGCCAGTTGTAGCATTTATTATATCTATCAACTCTTCCATGGTACCCATGCTTCTTGGTACCCATCCGAAACAACATATACCTAGAATATCAAACAATGACCAGTATAGATCTAATTTTTTAAATAAGATGACTTTCTTTTCACTAATATCAATATCAGAAATTGGCTCAAATATTCCCAGCCCTCCCATCTCTCTGACTCCCCATGATTCGCTATTAATAAAATACGAGTCATGTGCTGCTTTCATATGATCTGCCCCATAATCTGCAAAGGCATATTGTAATCCTAACCCGGTTTTAGTACGTGGATCATGCATTGGGAGTTCCTGTCTTTTGCTTACTACTAATGATTTTTCAGCACCTTTTCCAATTGTTTTGGCGGCAATAAAACTCCCTTCAGCCAGAATATTCCCGAAGCCATCGCAATTAGCAATCTTTTCCAGTAGAATTAACATTTCTTTCTTATTACCAAACTTCAAATCTAGCCCATCAGTATCTTTTTTATTAATAATCCCTTTTTCATAGCAATGCATCGCAAAAGCAATTGTAGCACCTGCTGAAATTGTATCTAAAGTATATCTGTTGCACAATTCATGTGCTTTACAGATGTAACGCAGGTCATTTATACCACAAAGAGAGCCAAAGGTTGCAGCAGTTTCATATTCCGGACCACCATAGGTTGGATCTACAAAAATCTCATTATCATCATATTCAACAATTCTTTTACAGGCAATTGGACAGGCATAACAAGTATGTGGTCTTTTTAAAAATTGTTCATTAAATGTTTCGATATTATAATTTTCATCTTCATCAAATCCTGCCTGAGTCCAGTTTCTGGTCGGTAGCCAGCCTGCCTTATTGGCTACACTTATAGTTCCTATTGTCCCATTTGTATGTAAATTAGCTGATAAAGGATTTTTTTGAACTCTCAAGGTGTAGCCTTTAACCACTTCTTTTATTTTTTCATCATCAAAAGTATTTATTTCCTGTGTTCCCCTTACAGCAATGGCTTTTAATTTTTTAGAGCCCATCACCGCACCCATACCGGTCCTTCCATTACAATGATGCAAATTATTTATAATATTGGCATAACGCACTAAGTTTTCTCCGCCTTTACCTATTAATGCTACCCTTATTCGTTCATCCTCTAATTCTTTTCTTATTATTCTTTCTGCATCACCTGTATCTTTACCCCAGAGATGGGAGGCTTCTTTAATCTCTACATTTCCATTTTTTATCCAGATATAGACCGGCTTTTTTGAGCAGCCACGAATAATTATGGCATCAAAACCTGCTTTCTTTAATTCAGGACCGAAATACCCGCCAGCTTCTGCTTCGCCCTGACCACCGGTGAGAGGTGATTTAGCACAAACTGTATAACGATTAATAGCAGGGGCTCTAGTTCCCACAACTGGGCTGGTAGAAAAAATCAAAAGATTATCTTCGGAAAATGGATCGGTATTTGCCTTCATCTCTTTTAACATATAGTATAGAGCCAAAGATCTCCCCCCTATATATTTCCTGTAAAAATCTTCTGACTGGTTTTCAACCCAAATTCTGTTAACAGATAGATCTATTCTTAGTATTTTCCCTGTATAACCATAGTTCATTTGAAAAGCCTCCTTATTTTCATAAAAACATATACCCTGGAATCAAAATTAAGAAAATTATAGAAACACCGATGTTCCATTTAATAATTATAATGGTTTTTAATAACTAATTTGTAACAAATATGACAATGCCTGTTCTCATTAATTCATAGTAAAATAACATCATTATTGGCAATAAGAGTAATATTTCTTTTTTAATGATTTTGGATCGTAAAGCATAATTATACATTATTTATTAGAATCAATATTTATTAATTTGGGGTTTTGTTACGTATTTTATGTATTTTTAGATTTCAATAATAAAGTGATATTTGATTTTTCTAATTTTGCTTGTAAAAATTGAAGGAGTTGTATTGTTTATTATAAAAACACTTACTTGGGCTTAACGATAAATCAGTTCATACTTTTTCTTGAGTATCTCTCCAGGCATCAATCAAATCTTCATTTAACAAGTTCTGCACTAACTTTTTTAAGATTTTATCTTCACTGAATAAAGAGAGTAGACCAAAATGAGGAATAAAGTCTTTAGCTTCATGTATTTCTTCATCTTTGGATTTGCTGTATGCATTATACTTTTTAGTAATAGAATCTATTAGCTCGGAAAGGGTATAAATCTTAAATCTATCCACTTTTACTTCCATGGCAATTTTTTCAGCCAGAGCTACTGCTATATCTCCATAACTGCAATCTTCTGGCAACTTCATTACTTCTACTAATTTTGGCAATATTTTTTCAAAGAGAAGTCTTCTGTGAGGTAATTCACCTTTTAATCCAAGCACTCTGGCAGTCTTTTTCACCAATTCCGGGCTAAGGTGTCCAAAATAATCGAGAAAATAATCATCCTGATACTCTAAATCAATATAATAAAAACCGCTTTTTAAATCTTTTATAACACGATATGCATCAAAATATCCCAATTTTAAATTATACTTAGATTTCTCTGCATTAAAACTTAATGGTCCACCAAGGTATTCTTTTGCTTCAATATTAATGACATTCAGGTTATCTAAATTTACTCTTCTCTTCCTTCCTAATCCTCCAACCTGAACTGTAATTAGAGATTTATATCCACGGTTAATTAGCATACGAATGGGTAAATTATCGTAAATTCCACCATCAAGGTATATTTTGTCACCAATTCTTGCTGAACGAAAAAGTGGAAAATTGGCACTTGCAAACAGGTAATCAGCAATCTGCCCTTCAGGAATATCTTCTACAAATAATTCAAGTGCTTTTCTATCTGAAAAGGATACTGTTACCATTCCAAAGACAATATTTGATTTACGCAACTCTTCTTCATTAACATATTTTTTAATTAGCTTTTTTAGTGGAGATACATCTATCCCCCCCTCAGTAATAATCTCTCTCAATATTTTTAGGTAATGTGGAATATCTCCCGGCTTTATTTCTAAATGGGATATTTTTTTTAATGCCTCTGCATCAATATCCATTATCTGTGAGGGATGTATATTGGACCAGAGTTGGTACGCCCTATCTATGTCATGCTGGGCAAACATAGCCCCATTTAGAGCCCCTACAGATGTTCCTGCTACAGCAGTAATATTAAATCCCATCTCCTCCAGGGCTTTACAGGCACCTATTTCATAAGCGCCCTTTGCACCTCCACCTTCTAAAACTAATCCGAATTCTTCCTTCATAAGAATACCTTTTCTACCATATATTTTGTATTAGAATTCATATTTCTGATAATAATTATTCAAAAATATATCATTATATTTTTCTTTGGAAACTGTTTTTTCTGGCCTCAACTCCTCGGGGTAACCTATTGCAATTAAACAGAGAATGTGTAACTTATCGGGAATTCTTAATAAATTTTTTAAGTATTCTTCTGAACTCTGCTCTGCTGAAAAACATTTTCTTCTCCTCATCTGTACCCAACAACTACCCAAACCAAGACTCTGCGCTTCTAAAATCATTACAGTAGATGCTATAGAAGCATCCTCTATCCAGACATCAGATTTTTCAGGATCAGCCAAAACTGCTATTACTAGAGGTGTTTCTGCCAGAAATTTTGAGCCCATCTCTTTTGCTTCAGCAAGTTTTCTAAGGGTATTTTTATCATCGACAATAATAAATTCCCAGGGATTGTTATTTTTTGAAGAAGGGGACAATAGCGCCGCTTCAATGATTTTTGATATCTTTTCCTTCTCCACTACTCTCTCTTGAAATTTACGAATACTTCTTCTAGCTTTAAGTAATGATAACATGCATTATTACCTCTCTTTTTATTTACATGATATATACTCTCTTGTATTATACTGCAATTAATTATGAGATACCTTTCTGTATATAGACTTTACTTATTTTGATTTTAAAATTGGTTTAAAAATGTCCGCTTATTATTCTTTTGTAATATTTTTTCAGTTAATTTATCCAGATCACCTGCTTAAGACAGCCTATAAAATAATAATCCTTGTAATTATTGTAACATGACATAAATATTTTGGTGTGGAACTGTGCTCGCTTTTTTGCGACTGCAATCTTATTTTCTTTGCTAATTAATAAACGGATAAGCATGTTATTTCGAATTTGATTTAAATTTATATTTTTTAATCTGTTCGGAACAATTATATATTCTTTGGATAACCATAAAAATATGATATAGATATTTTGTCAATAAAATTTCACTCTGCATGATAGAAGAAGGGTTATTTATCATCTTAAATATCTCCAAAACCATATAATGAAGATAATATTAAAATGGGTAATCCGGACAAACTTAATTTTTTAAAGTGAAGATAGTGACTATCTTGTTAATTACCACCCAGCAGGTAGACTGAGTGGTAATTTAATAGTACTAATTATTATTTGTCAATATCACGAAAGACGGCACCTGTGCAGGCAGATGATACCAGGTAAGCATACCTTTTCAGATAATGTGTTGAGGGTATATTTCTCTCCGGTGGCGTCCATTTCGCCTCACGCTTTTTCAACTCCTCTTCAGTCAGTTTTACCGATAATTCTCTATTAGCAATATCTATTTTAATAATATCTCCATCTTCGATCATACCTATTGGCCCTTTGTCAGCTGCTTCCGGTGAAATATGCCCAATTGCAGCACCTCGGGTCGCGCCAGAAAAACGACCATCAGTAATCAATGCTACATCGTTATCGAGTCCCATTCCGCAAAGAGCAGAAGTGGGTGCCAGCATTTCTCTCATTCCCGGTCCTCCCTTTGGTCCTTCATAACGTATAACCACAACATCGCCTTTTTGGATTTTTCCCTCCATTATAGCCTGATAACCTTCTTCTTCTGAGTTAAATACTCGTGCTTTTCCTTCAAAAGTGAACATTTTTTTACTCACTGCAGAAGCCTTGATTACCGCACCTTCCGGGGCAAGATTACCAAAAAGGATAGCTATTCCACTTTCAGCACTATATGGATTACTGCATTTTCTTATTATTTCAGTATTTTTATTTTTGGCTTTTGCAGCTAATTGACCAATAGTTTCACCGCTAACAGTTATAGCATCTGTTTTAATCAAATTTGCCTCCGTCAGCTCTTTCAAGATAGCCTGTATACCACCTGCAGAATACAAATCAGAAATGTGGAGTTCACTGGAAGGTGATATTTTGGTCAATATAGGAACAATTCGGCTTAAACGGTCAAATGTTTTGAGGTCGAGAGCAACTTGTGCCTCATGAGCTATAGCAAGTAAATGTAACACGGTATTACTGGAGCCTGCCATAGCTAAATCCAGGGTAATCGCATTATGGAATGCATCGGCAGTCATAATGTCTCTCGGCTTTATATCTTTTTTGATTAAGTCTAATATCAACTTTCCTGCTCTATTGGCTAATTGTTTTCTGGTACCATAAGCGGCGGGTATCGTGCCATTTCCGGGTAGAGCTATGCCCAAAGCTTCGGCAAGGCAATTCATAGAGTTAGCTGTAAAGAGACCGGCACAACTGCCAGCAGAGGGGCAAGCACCCTGTTCAATTTCAAGTAATTCTTCTTCAGAAATATCTTTTTGATTAAATTTTCCTACCGCTTCAAATACAGTATTCAAATCAGATTCTCTACCAGCACAGAACCCTGTGAGCATAGGCCCACCACTCACATAAATAGTCGGGATATTTAACCGTGCTGCGGCCATAAGCATACCTGGAACTATCTTATCGCAATTACCTACCATTACCAGGCCATCGAAGTGATGAGCCATGGCAACTGCCTCGATAGAATCTGCTATCAATTCACGGCTGGCTAACGGGTATTTCATCCCTTGATGGTTCATGGCTATTCCATCACAGATGCCAATGGCAGGAAATTCCATTGCTATACCTCCTGCCGCTGCTACACCAATTTTTACTGCTTGCACGATGTCATTTAATTGAATATGCCCCGGAATTATTTCATTAAAAGCATTTACTACGCCTATAATGGGTTTTTCTAAATCTTCTTTAGTATAGCCCATAGCATAAAATAAAGATCTATGAGGTGCTCTACTTGCACCTGCAGTTACTATATTGCTATTCTTATCCATACTCTTTTCCTTTCAGTTTTAGCTTTCATATCTAAATTTCATTATATATTATAGTATAACAAAATGATAAATTTCTAATTATGTTAGTATTTAAAAATATCTATTACTTCATAGAGATATTATCCTGTTGATACGCTCCTATTTTAAAAGCAAATTCCAGAAAAAATATACCATCATTATTAAAGCCAGTGACAATTTAATCGCCATTGATGCAAGGCTGCCTAAAAAAGTTGCCAGACTGGCTTTTAATGCTTGCGATTCATTTTTTCCTGCTACTAATTCCCCCGTAAATGCGCCAATTAATAATCCTAGAAAGATGCCTACCGGTGGGAAAAATATAATTCCTATCAACATTCCAATAGCAGCAAAAATTATTCCTGTACGTGAAGCACCAAATTTTTTTGCGCCAAGATAAGGCAGTATATAATCGAGTAAATTTACCAAAAAAGTAATCAAACCAAAGACAATGAGCATATTTATAGAAACTACATCTTTTCCTTTCACTATATAAAGCAAAACCAAGGATATGTAGTTTAATAAAATTCCTGGTAAAGCAGGCACCACTATACCAACAATACCTATTATGTTTAATAAGATTCCTATTATTAGTAACATTTATATTTCTTTTAATATTTAAGATTGTTTAGCACTACGATATAAATAAAACATCACTGGATATGTTTACTAACTGTCCTTTGTATTATACAAAATATCATATTAGTTCTAAAGTTTTTTACTGTATTACTATTTAAAAACTTAATCAAAAAATGGAAGGTTACCATGTATATCTTTTTAATCGTGGCAACCTTCCATTCTCTGTAATTTTAATTTTCTTTATAAATATTTATTAATATGTATTAGTTTACATCAATTTGTTAACGATTGGCTTCTACAAAATCGATATATTTTTGTCCATCAGGAACTTCTTCAGTTGCCCACCATTCAACAACTGGTTTCATTTTTTCTCTGAACTTTGCCATCTCTTCTGGAGACAGGGTGCTTATTTCCATCCCTCTCTCTTTTAAGACTTTCATGGCATTCTGTATGTACATTTTTGACATATAGAATACCTGATATTCCCATTCTCTACCAGCTTTCTTCACGATATCCTGTTGTTCAGGTGTAAAACTATCCCATTTGTCTTTATTAATTATAAGCAGGTCTCCCCATGGCTGGAACTGAGGTACCAGTGTAAGATACTTTACTACTTCATCAAGTTTTCTACCAACACCGGTCAACAAGGGTCTTACCGTTGCATCAGCAGTTCCTGTTTGCAGAGCTAAATAAAGCTCACCGGAACTCATCATGGTTGAAGAACCATCCAGTTCATCGATAGCTTTTGCTGCAGGGGTACCAGAAATTGCCCACAGTTTACCTTTCATATCTTCGATTGTGTTAATGGGACTTTTTGTAAAGAGCTGGTAAGGGTCAACTGCTGCCCATCCCAGTAAAACACAATTGTGTTTCTCTTCTAATATGGGACTAATCATGTCTTTTAAGCCAAGATCGAGCATATACATTGCCTGGTCAAGATCATCAAATAAGAATGGTACAGTTGTAATCCCTAATTCTGGTACTTCGCCAGTATGGTAGGTATCATGTGGGATACTAATATCAATTTCGCCTCTGCTGACTGCAGCAAATTCCTCTTTTCCACCATATAGCTGACCTGAATGATAGATATCAAATTTAATTTCACCCTTGGAAATCGCTTCTACTTTTTCACAAAAATCTATGGTTGGCTCAAGCAGATATGTATAAGAAGTAGGGAACATAGTCGAAACCACAAGCTTTTGAGCAGCATATCCGTTAGCAAATAAACCAGTAAATAAGAACACACAGAGCATAATAGTTAATATTTTTTTCACAACTTTCCTCCTAAAAATAATTATTTGGTTTTTTAATTAATTTTATATTTACATACTTCTTGTCTTCTTAAAATAATCTCTTTTTATACCCCCCTCCCTCCAGTTAAGAGATTTTATCTATATTTATTTCATTGTGTATGGTAACCACAGGCACAATTTTGGGAAACTGATAAAAATTATCAGCAGAATAATTTCGATAAATACAAAAGGTATGACTCCTTTAATAATATCGGAAATAGACACATCCTCTGGAGAAACTCCCTTTATAGTATATAGATTTAATCCTACCGGTGGTGTAATAACTGCCATTTCGAGAGTTATACCCATTATAATGCCAAACCAGAGAGTGTTATAACCAAGCATTTGAATAGTAGGTATCAACAGCGGTGCACCGATAGTTATGATTGAAACCACATCAACAAACATTCCCATTATAAATAATAACAACATGATAGCACTCAAAGAAACCCAATTTGGCCACCCCGAATTAGCAATAAATTCCATAATAAACTGCGGTACTCTAAGAAATGTTAAAACATAGCCAAAAAACATTGCACAAATAAAAATTAATAAGATCATTCCTGAAGTAACCATAGAACTACGAACAACTTTTTTAAAAATTATCCAATCCATTTTTTTATATACGAAGCGAGCTAAAATAAGACTTACCAGAAAACCGATAGCTGCAGACTGAGTTGGAGTTGCCAAACCTAAATAAATACTCCCTAATACAGCGAGAATTAGAACTAAGGCAGGCCACACTCTTAAAAGTGATTCCATGCGTAATCCCCAGGTTACACTTTCATCAGATCTTGGAGCTACTTTTGGGTTTAAGTAGGCATAAATGCCAACATATGCCATCATCATAAGAGCCAGCATCAAACCAGGAACAATTCCACCAATAAATAATTGTCCAACTGACTCATCAGCAATTTCACCATATACTATAAATCCCACGCTGGGCGGAATGAGTAATGCCAGCGCTCCTGCAGCTGCAACTGAACCTGTTGCCAGACTCTTATCATAACCCCTCTTCAACATTTCCGGTATAGCAAAAGAACCGATAGTGGCAGCCCCTGCTATGCTTACCCCGCTCATCGCAGCAAAGATGGTACAGGCTAAGATACTTGCCATTGCTAACCCTCCCGGCAGGCGGTTAAGCCAACGGCTACCCAGTGTATACAGGTCTTCTCCGATACCACTGTGGAAAATCACCTGTCCCATTAGAATAAATAAAGGAA
This sequence comes from Atribacterota bacterium, assembly GCA_040774925.1. GTDB lineage: Bacteria > Atribacterota > Phoenicimicrobiia > Phoenicimicrobiales > Stramentimicrobiaceae > Stramentimicrobium. The sequence goes on from JAXGTM010000009.1 coordinate 11,912, forward strand.
CTGCAACTAGAATGAAGCTTCTTATTTTGTCATACATTACGGAAGGAATGGCTTGTAGACCAGCGGGACCACGGATGATAAGAATGCCAATGGTTCCAGAAAGTCCTAGTGCTGCAAAAACGGGAACTCCCATCAGAAGTAACAATATGAAAACGGCGATTACAATTATGGCAATATATATAGGATCCATGTGTCAAATTACTCCTTATAAAATATTTTCTATATATTGTCTATTCTATCTGGTGATTCAAGAATAAGATTATAAATACTTACAAAAAACTGAAGTGTTAGCATGATAAAACCGTACGCTATAATAAAATAAAGAATCCATATTGGGAATTTTATCAGTGAAGTTGAAAGGAAATTTCTTTTATAATTTAAGACCATTATAGCTGCTGATTTCCACGAAGCAATGGTACAAAATATTATACAAATAACTGAAATAATTATTTCAGTTATTTTGCGTTTTTTTGGCGATAGCTTTTCTAAAAACATATCTACTTTAACATGCTTATCCTCCTTTTGTACAAAAGCAATTGAAGTAAAGCAAATTAGTATAAGCAAGTATTCACTTATCTCAACAGAAAATATATCACTCTTTTTAAAAACATATGTTAACATAACTCCACCAACAACTACTAATGCTAACACTATTGAGCCGATTTCTGCGATGATCTCATTGAATATGTTAATTCTGTTAATGGTTTGAGAGAAAACATGTAAAATTTTTTTCATAATTATCAACTACTTTCCTATAGCTTTATTTTTAATAAATTTATAACCAATTTTTAAAAATAAGTTTATTATTTTTCTAATTTACTGATAATCTCATCCCCAATATCAACGGTGGTTGCATTACCGCCAAAATCTCTACATCTCACCCTTCCTTCAGCAAGAACAGCTTCAGTTGCATTTTCAATAGATGAGGCTATTTCGTATTCACCTAAAGTATCCATCATCATAGCACCTGCCAGAATTGTTGCTACTGGATTAGCTATCAATTTCCCTTTATATTTAGGTGCAGAACCATGTATCGGTTCAAACATTGATACTCCATCTGGATTAATATTGCCACCAGCAGCAATACCTAAGCCACCTTGAATAATTGCACCCAAGTCTGTTATTATATCTCCAAACATGTTGGGTGTTACTACCACCTTAAACCATTCGGGCTTTCTAACAAACCACATGGTAATGGCATCAACAAAAGTAAATTCTGTTTCCATGCCAGGATATTGTTCTGCTATTTCAGTAAAACAATTCCTCCAGAGCCCGTAAATATCGCTTAATACATTCGCTTTATCAACAGAGGTTACTCTATTTAATCCCTTTTTTTGAGCTAAATCAAAGGCATATTTTATTACTCTTTCAGCACCAGGTTTACTGATAAAACCTACTTGATAGGCTATTTCTTCCGCCTGCTTTAACTCAAAATTAACTTCAATATTTGCTTGATATAATTTTCTATTGACAGATAGGTGATCCTGATTTCTTTCACCTATAAATCTACCACCCACTCCAATATAAAAATCCTCTGTGTTTTCTCTAACTACATAAAAATTGATATCTTCTGGACCCTTATCTTTCAGAGGCGTGGGAACCCCTCTATATAACCGAATTGGTCTGAGGTTGATATACTGGTCAAGATGAAATCTCAATTTTAATAATATTTCTTTCTCTAGAATACCAGGTTTTACACGAGGGTCACCTACAGCTCCTAAATATATGGCATCCATTTCCTCTATTTCTTTTAGTGCACTATCAGGGAGCAGTTCACCTGTTTTCAGGTAATGTTCTGCACCAAAAGGAAATTCTGTCCAATTTATCTCTACCCCGTTTTGTCTGGAGGCAAATTCGATGATTTTTTTCCCTTCAGCTATTATTTCAGGACCAATTCCATCTCCAGGAATTAAAGCGATATTATACATTCAATTCTCTCCTTTTTAATTCTTGTTTAAGATATTCCTTTAATCCTCCTAAAGATATAATCTTCTGGATAAATTCAGGATGTGCATTTGTTTGATATGATTCATCGGTACTTAAGTTATATATAATGCCTTTATCCGAATCAACTTTCAAAATATCTCCCGGTTTACATTTGTCAGAGCATTCAGCTGATTCAAAAATAGGTAAACCTATATTGATAGCATTACGGAAGAATATTCTAGCAAAAGATTTTGCTATTACACAGGATATCCCGGCCCCTTTTATGGCAATTGGTGCATGTTCCCTTGAACTGCCACAGCCAAAATTATGACCAGCGACAATTATACCTCCCTTTTCTCTTCCTTTAACAAAGCTTGTATCACAGTCCTGCATGCAATACTGGGCTAACTCATCAGGATTGGTAGTATTTAAGTATCTGGCTGGAATAATTGCATCTGTATCGATATTATCTCCAAACTTCCAAACTTTACCTTCAAATATCATCTATTTCACCTCCTCCGGACTGGCAATTCTTCCTAAAATAGCTGAGGCAGCTGCTACAGCAGGATTAGAAAGATATATTTCGCTGCCTGGATGTCCCATTCTACCAACAAAATTTCTATTGGTTGTGGAAATCGCTCTTTCACCCTCAGCTAAGAGACCCATATGACCGCCTATACAGGGACCACAGGTAGGTGTACTTACTGCGGCACCTGCTGAAATGAATATATCAATCAGACCTTTATGAAGAGCTTCTCTGTAAATCTCCTGTGTAGCAGGGAAAATAATTAACCTGACATCTCGATGGACTGAATGTCCCTTCAAAACTTCTGCAGCGATAGAGAGATCTTCCATCCTTCCATTTGTACAGGAACCAATAATGGATTGGTCAATCTTTATCTGACCAATTTCGCTAATAGGCTTAACATTTTCAGGTGAATGTGGTAATGCAACTAATGGTTCTAAGTTACTGACATCAAAATTGATAATCTGCTCATACTCTGCATCTGGATCATTCTTATAAAAATGGAATGGTCTCCTGGCTCTATTTTCGACATACTGTAATGTTATATCATCAGGTTCAATAATGCCGGTTTTCGCTCCAGCTTCTATAGCCATATTACATATAGTAAATCTGCTATCCATAGTAAGGTTTTTTATAGTGTCACCAGCAAATTCCATTACTTTGTAATTTGCTCCACTGACACTTATCTGGGAAATTGCATAAAGTATCAGATCTTTGCCGCTTACCCATTTTTTCAATTTGCCATTAAATTTAAATTTGATAACAGGCGGTACTTTTAGCCAGATCTCCCCCATAGCCATGGCATAACCCAGGTCGGTACTGCCAACACCAAGAGCAATAGCTCCTAGGGCACCAGAAGTTCCAGTATGAGAATCTGCTCCAACCACCAGGTCACCAGGTAATATCAATCCCTGTTCTGGTAACAGAACGTGCTCAATCCCCATCCTACCTATCTCAAAATAATTTTCAATCTCATACTTACGGGCAAATTCTCTTACCATCTTACTCTGTTCAGCAGATTTGATATCCTTGTTTGGAGTAAAGTGATCAGGAATAATTCCTATTCTATTCTTATCAAAAACATCTTTAGCTTTACTTTCTTCGAAAAATTCTATAGCCAGGGGTGCGGTAATATCATTGCTAAAGGCAAAATCTACCTTCACATTTATAATATCCCCAATTTTGAAGTTTTTAGTATCTGTATGTGCGGATAATATTTTTTCTACAATATTTTTTCCCATGTTTCCTCCTTTCCAATTCAACTTTCTAATTTTATTTTTAGTGATTTATTAATCAGCTCGATATTTTTTTTCCAGTTTTAAATAATCCTGTAAACCTATTAACTCATTAAAATCTGAGAAAGGTATTAAATCATCAATTTTAGACTTTACTGTTCCCTTGCTTTTTAATTCATGGAGATAGTCTTTGACAGCCCTGGCAGCAGCATACAATGGTCCAGTGGGGAATATTACGATAGAAAAACCGAGATCCTCCAACTCTTGCTCCGAGAGAAGCGGGGTTCTCCCTCCTTCAACCATGTTTGCTAATGTTGGGGTATTAGGGAAATAGTCATTGATTTTTTTCATCTCATCAGTATTTTCCGGTGACTCAATAAATAGAAGATCTGCTCCAGCTTCTTGATATGCCCTACCCCGGGAAAGAGCTTCCTCTAAACCATGACTTGTTCTTGCATCTGTTCGTGCAACAATAACCAATTCTTTATCTTCTCTGGCATCACAGGCTGCTTTTATCTTTTGCACCATCTCTTCCACAGGAATGATTTTTCGTCCCAACATATGTCCACATTTTTTTGGAAAGACCTGGTCTTCAAGTTGTATCCCGGCGACTCCTGCTCTTTCATATTCCATAACCGTTCTTCTAACATTTAAGGGGTTTCCATACCCGGTATCTGCATCTGCTATAACAGGAACTTTAACTGATTTTGCTATATCACCTGCTCTTTTCACCATTTCAGTCATGGAGAGTAAACCAACATCCGGTTGTCCTATAACGCTAGCTGAGCAACCATATCCCGTCATATAAACTGCTTTAAACCCCATTTTCTCAATTATTTTTGCACTTAAAGCATCGTATGCTCCAGGAGCAACTAATATTTCTTTCTCTTGCAACAAATTTCTTAAAATACCAGTTTTACGCAAATCTTTCCTCCTCTAAAATATGTTTTGAATAACCTTTGTTCTATCTAAGAAAATATTCTACTATAATCTTAAATATCTTTTAAAACATACTTTTTATTCTTGTAATAAATACTATAATATAACAATATATTCTAAATGTTTTACAGTAAATAAGCAAACATATCCAACGCTTTTTATGTGTTTTATTTTAAGCAGAATAAGACAAAATACTGTTCAATCAAACCTTCTATTGTTTATTTTCTGACTTCAAACTCAGCATTTTGTTAATCGCTTTCAGGTAGGCTTTAGTACTTGCTTCTAAAGTATCGGTGCTGATAGCTTTACCAATAAAAGAGCAACCATTTTCTTTTATCTCTACAAATGCTTCACCCTGAGCATCTTTTCCTCTGGTTAAAGCCCTTATATAGTAATCTGATAATTTTACTTTTACCCCTGTAATTCGATTAATTGCATGAAAAATGGCATCAACAGGTCCATCTCCACAAGCCGCATCATCGTACACCTGACCATCTTTTGCCAGTTTAACTGTTGCTGTGGGCATAATGCTATTCCCTGTTGACACATGAAAATATTTTAATTCATATATATCAACCATATCATCAATCAATGATTCTGACATCAATGCTATCAGGTCTTCCGAATATACTTCTTTCTTTTTGTCTGCTAATAATTTGAATTGTTCAAATGATTTGTTCAATTTTTCCCGATCAAGATCATAACCCAGTTGAGCCAGACGACTTTTAAAAGCATTTCTTCCAGAATGTTTACCCAGAACAAGCTGATTACTCTCTAGCCCGATCGTTTGAGGCTTCATAATTTCATAGGTTGAGGCATCTTTTAGTACTCCAGCCTGATGTATTCCAGCCTCATGAGCAAAGGCATTCTTGCCAACAATAGCTTTATTAGGCTGTACCACAAAACCGGTCAAGCGGCTAACTAATTTGCTGGTTGGATAGATAAAGCTTGTATCAATTCCTGTATAATGGTGATAAAAGTCTTTTCTAGTATGTATCGCCATTACAATCTCTTCCAGAGAAGCATTTCCTGCCCTTTCACCAATTCCATTAATCGTACATTCAATCTGTCTGACTCCATGCTTTAAAGTTTCTAAGGAGTTCGCAACTGCAAGACCGAGATCATTGTGACAATGTACACTCAACACTGCCTTTTCAATATTTTTTACATTTTCTTTTATACCTTTAATCAATTTCGCAAACTCTTCTGGTTGGGCATAGCCAACAGTGTCAGGAATATTAATTACAGTTGCTCCAGCATTAATTGTTTCTGTAATAATCCTATACAAAAATTCAGGTTCACTACGGCTGGCATCTTCTGCAGAAAACTCTACATCCTGACAAAAACTTTTTGCCAGACGTACTGCGGATATCGCCTGTTCCAATACTTCCTGAGGTGTTTTCTCCAGTTTCAATTCCATATGTATGGGAGAGGTAGCAATAAAGGTATGTATCCTCGGTTTTTCTGCAGATTTTATGGCATCCCAGGCACATTTAATATCTATCTCATCTGCACGGCATAAAGCAGCAATAATTGGTCCTTTAATATTCTTTGCAATTGTTTCTACTCCTTCAAAATCTCCCGGAGAGGAAATAGGAAAGCCCGCTTCTATAACATCAATCTTCATTTTTTCTAAATATCTGGCAATCTCCAATTTTTCTTGAGTATTCAAAGATGCCCCTGGGCATTGTTCCCCATCCCGTAATGTAGTGTCGAAAATAATAATTCTTTCTTCCATTTTATTTCTCCTTTTTAAAATTAATGTGGCCAGTTATTCTATCATCAGGATATTTTTAAATATAACTATGGTTCCACAATTATTTTATACTTTTAATCCGTTATTCCCTTTTTTGTTGATTGCTATAGTTCCTGTTCGTACTACCTCTTTAATTCCAAATGGCTTTAAGAGATCCAGAAATCCATCTATTTTTTCTTCATCTCCAGACATTTCGATTGTCATTGCATTTCGTTCGACAAAGACTACTTTCGCCTTAAATATTTCTACTAATTGTATTATTTCTGAACGTACTACTAAAGAATCTACTCGAACTCTTACCAGAACCAGCTCTCTTTCAATAATACTTTCAGGAGGAATATCTCTAACCCTGATAACATCGATTAATTTGTTCAATTGTTTGATAATCTGTTCTAAAATCTTTTCATCGCCATTAGCAATTATGGTCATCCTTGAAATTCCAGGTATCTCTGAATGACCAACTGCAATACTATCAATATTAAACCCTCTTCTGTTGAATAAGCCTGCCACTCTGGCCATCACCCCGGGTAAATCTTCCACTAAAATAGCAACAGTGTGTTTCATAATCAATCAACCCCTATCATCTGATTTATCGAAGCATCCGGTTTTACGAGAGGAAATATATTCTCTTCTTTTGGTATATGACAATCAATTAAAACAAATTCATCTTTCTTAGACACCTCTCGTAATATCGGTATTAAGTCTTCTCTTTTATCAACATAAAAACCTATACCCCCATATGCCTGTACTACCTTAACAAAATCAGGATTACCTGAGAGTAAAGTAGAAACATAACGTTTCTCGCAAAATAATTCCTGCAGTTGTCTTACCATACCAAGATAACCATTATTCATGAGAATAACTATTATTGACAAATGATTATCTATAGCTGTAGCAAGTTCCTGAATGTTCATTTGAAATCCTCCGTCACCCGCTATACAGACAACCGTCTTATCTGGACACCCTATTTTAGCTCCTATAGCTGCCGGTAAACCAAAACCCATAGTTCCAAGCCCACCCGAAGAAATGAAATGACGAGGGTGATTGACTAGAGCATAATGTGCTGCCCACATCTGATGCTGACCAACATCTGTTACAATAATTGCTTCTCCCTTAAAAAATTCATTTAAACTTTCTATGATAAATCTGGAATTAAAAAGAGAGTTGTCATTCTCTTTATTAGCAGGATCTTTTTCTTTAAACTTCCTTACTTCTTCAAGCCATATGGCCTGGTCTTTCTCCTCAAGAAAATTATTTATTTGTGCCAGTATATTCTTTAAATCACCTACTATGGGTATCTCTACAGTTATATTTTTTCCAATTTCCGCGGGATCAATGTCTATGTGAATTAACTCTGCTTCTGGACAAAATTTATTTAAATTACCTGTAATCCTATCATCAAAACGAGTTCCTAAAGCTATGATTAGATCTGAACTGCTTATCGAATGGTTTGAAGTATACTGTCCATACATACCAAGCATTCCTAGAAAAAGTGGATGGTTTTTAGGGAAACTCCCAATACCCATAAATGTGTTAACTACAGGTGTATTAGTCTTGATAGCCATGTTGAACAATTCAGAGGTAGCATTACTATTAATAACTCCACCTCCAGCAACAATCAGTGGTTTTTTTGCTTTCATAATTTTTTTAGCGGCTATTTTTATCTGTTTAAGGTGTCCTTTAAATGATGGTTTATAACCCCTTCTGTTCACTTTATCAGGATATATGAAATCTGCCTTACTTTGTTGAACATCTTTTGGCAAATCTATAAGAACAGGACCCGGTCTTCCAGTCCTAGCGATATAAAATGCTTCTTTTATTATGGACGGTAGTTCTTCTACCTTTCTGACGATATAATTATGTTTAGTAATAGGAAGGGTTATACCGGTAATGTCAACTTCCTGGAAAACATCATTTCCAACCATTGCGGTGGGAACCTGCCCGGTAATTACTACTAAGGGGATTGAATCCATGTGGGCATTGGCAATGCCAGTAACTAAATTTGTTGCACCCGGACCTGAAGTTACCACACATACTCCGACTTCACCTGTCGCCCTGGCATATCCATCCGCAGCATGTGCTGCTCCTTGTTCATGCCTCGTCAGAATATTTCTGAATGGTAATTCATCATATTTCCCAAAAGTATCGTACAATGGCATAATAGCTGCGCCAGGTATACCAAAAATCACCTTTACTTTCTCCTGTCTCAGACCTTCTACAATCATTTCAGTTCCAGTGAGCTCCATCTTATATCTCCATTTCTTTCTTATCATTTTTCTTCTATTACCGGTCTATTAATTTCTTGATTAGTAACAGATATAAATATGCACAATTTTATTAATATGGGTAATAAATTACCCCAGCAAAAAGGTTCATCTTTTTAGTTAAGGAACCTTCCGCTGGGGTCTTTTTTACCCACGGTGTAATACGAATTTCTTAAAAATTAACTACGTATTTTATACCACTCGGTCCAGACTTTTATTTAAAACGGAACCCTAGGCATACTCCCTTAAAATAAAAAAATCGCCCCCGGCTATCAGGCCATATAGGGACGATCCAATCGTGTTACCACCCTATTTCGGTAGAAAATATAATTTCTGCCCTCAATTTATTTTAATGCTGATATATTTATATTATTTGAACTCAATACAGCTTATTTAGGATAAGAAGTGAGTTTCAGTATATTTTACTGCCATGTTCGCACCAGTTTCTGGCTCTCTTTAGCAAATCAATACTTAATTGCTTCTTAAAAAAAGTAATTTTTGAAATTTTACTAATTATTTTTAGTTTTGTCAAACTAATTTAACGATATTCTTTAAAATATTTTTTTCAATCAGTTCTTTTAATTAATTATTTTTAGATCTGGATTGACGTCCTTTACAACAACATACCTTCTAATAGGCAAAAAGGCATGAACCTGTTTCTTATATTTAATATAAATCTCACCAAATTTTTCCTGTAAAAAATTACTCTCTTTTCTTGCCGATAAAATTAAAAACAATGTTAGAAATCCAATAAAAATTAATATTAATACAGTTAATAATAAAGGGAATGGGTTGTTTTTAATGGCAATCATTACTCCCCCAATTATAAAAATACAGATTCCTGTATAAAGGGGGTGTCTGATAAGAGCATATATGCCATAAGTAACAACTCTCGTTGATGAAAGTATATGTCCTGCCCAGGTGTGGTATTTCCCCAAATCTATCTTAGCCTTGGTTACTAAAAAAGTACCAATGAGGGTCAGGAGAAGTCCTAAATAACTATGGTAGTATATTTTTGTCAGATAAAATAAGACATAAACATATATAAAAACAGGTATGGTATAAAAGAATTTAATAAGTGAGACTAATCTTTTGTTTACCAGCGGCATCATCCCTTTTTTGTTACGGAAATCAGAAATAAAGAAGGTAAATACTGCCAGAAGGAATAGTGCCAAAACTTGAAAAGCCACTAAATTCATTAATTATGTCCTCAATTTCTACGATTAATCGACATTTTTAAGTAGAATTAAGATTATAAATATTCTATCTATTGTACCATAACTTATCTAACTTCCCAACTAATCCTATAGATATTAATATTATTACTATTATTTATTATTGAAACGTTATAAGCTTTCTTCTGGATTTGTCATATTTAAAAAGTTTTTTATCCAAATATCATTAAAACCTTAATGTTAAAATAAAGGTGAATGGATTTTATCAATGCAATCAAACCATTCACCTTTATTTTTAGTTAATCTATTTAGTTTGATGGAATAATTATTTCCTGACCGGCAAAAATCAATCTAGGATTTGTTAATTTATTTTCTTCAATAATTTTTTCCATAGTAGTACCGAATTTTTGGGCAATTTTCCAGATCGAATCACCGGGTACGACTATATATATTTTTGATGTGCTTATCTCTTCCAGCCAATTCTGCCTTACAGGTGAAATGACTCCCGCTTTTTCTACTGCTTCCATCAAAGCGTCTCTAACAGGCAGGAAAGTGTCTTCTTTTTCAACGGCATTGGTAAAATTGTAATTGTCTCCATTAGTAGCCATAAAATCGTTTGTTACCACAGTATAGTATTTATCCATTTCTACCGGGGTGCCATCTGCCAGTGTCATGCTTACTATTCGATTTCCCGCTTCGGCATTTTTATCATAGACAACTTTCACTCCCGATATGGCAATCCAGCCAACATTTTCATTCATAATTCCGTGTTCAATATTGGCCTTTACATCAGCACCTGAAATTTTTAAAATATAGAGTGTATTATCAAAAGGCAGCACCTCGTACAATTTACCGGCAGTAATTTTACCTTCTGGTATAGGGGTCCTCAAACCACCTCCATTGGTCATGGCAATTTGAGCACCGACCTTATCCTGCATTACCTGGCAGGCCCATTCCCCTAAAAGGGAGGGACCAGCATAACGGTCATGATCCAATTCTACAGTAGTTTCACCTAATACCCTTCCCAGAATTGGCTCTAAATCTGTCTCATACTTTTCATAGATTGCCAGTGTGGTTGGGTCATCCTGTAAAGTATCAGCCCTTTCATAAAGAATATCTATTGATGGCTCAGTGTTTATTAATCGATTATCATCATCCAAAGTAAAGGCAATCCTTGCAATTGCCCGACCATTATAATTAGCCTGCACTATGGGCACATCATTTACCAATCCACTTACTATGGCATGGACATGTGCTGAAATAACCGCATCAATCCCCTCAACTCTACATAAGTCTACTGCTTCACCGCTGATGTTACCCTCTTTATCCTGATTGGAACCCAAATGGGTTAAGGCAATGATGATATCAGCCCCCTCTGATTTCACTACAGGAATCCATTGAACTAAACTGGCTATCGGGTCTCTAAATTCATAATTTTCTACATTCTCCTTAAGTGTTTTGTAAGCAGTTTCCGGTGTTGCCAGTCCTATAAATCCAATTTTGACTCCGGCTCTTTCTAAAATCATATAAGGTTGTGCCCATTCTACTGGCTTACCGATCCTCTTATCATAAATATTGGCACAAACAAAGGTAAGATTCCCATCTTCTGCCCATCTGGTTATTCTCTCTATTCCCCAATCAAATTCGTGATTACCCACAGCAGAGAGTTCTACTCCAATCTCCTTTAGCACTGCAGAAACCGGTTCACCGTAGAGCAGGTTGGACATAGCACTTCCCTGATAATTATCTCCAGCAGAAACTATAATTGTACCTTCCGGGTTTTTATCTCTCTCCTCTTTTAAAGCAAAGGCGAATTTTGCAGCACCCACATTTTTACCGGAAGGAGCCAGACTACCATGAAAATCATTAAAAGAAAGTACAACGATTTCTTTTTCTGCAGCAAAAATAAAAAATACGGTATTTGTAATTGTAAGCATTATAAGTAGCAGTATTGTTAATCTTTTAAACATCCAATTTTTAAACATTTTTATTACTAGAACCTCCTAATTTTCTTCAGTCAATCTATTTATTGACTAAAATATGGCAAGAATCCTTCTCTTCTATTTTTTTAATCACCCCTTTCTTTTTTAAAATTATTTTTCAACTCTCCACCCACCAATTTTTACCTTTATAATTCGATAAGTCTCTTTTATTATAGAACATTTTGTCTGTAAATTCTATTTTGGTTTTTTACAAAATAAGGCTGGGTATCTTATAATCACGGTAAGAGATAAGAGAAAGATATTCGTTTTTATGGATATACTGTCAAACTACGGAAATATTCACTCACTCCATTTGCAATTCCTGATGCTATTATCTTCTGATACTCTGGTTGTAATAGGTACCAATTGTCCTCTGGATGCATTAAAAAGGCAGTCTCCACCATTATGCCCGGTATCTTTGA